>CAMYYB010000030.1 GCA_947303335.1 uncultured Bacteroidales bacterium
CGAAGTTGCTCAACTGGGGCAGGTTGTTGTACATCGCGTAAGTCACATCCTTCAGATAGATGCGAACTGAGTCGCCGATGCGCACGCCACTGACGGCATTCAAGTAAAGTTCGATGGCGTCACCTGTAGCGCGGTCCTGCATGAAGGCACACTTGTAAAGGTTGCCCGATTGCTCGTCGGCGGTGATGATACCATACACCGATGCATCTTCAGTAAAGACGGTGCCCGATTCCATACCGAGAATCTCGCCAATAGTGTAAACTGTGCCTACCGGCAAATCTTGGATAGGCGGTTCAGGATACTCTTTCTTGCAAGAAACGAAAGCCATTCCCAACAAAGCAAGAAGAATAAAACTGTTGAATAGTCTGTTTTTCATATTAAATGGTGTTTATTTGTTATTTTCTGACCGTTAAGCTGATAAAATAATTGATACCATACATATACGAGTACTTGTCAGGGAACATATCCGGATTGTTGGCATTGAAGCGCAACTGCTCGTAACCGTAGAGGATAGTGTTCTTGTTGTTAAGCAGATTGTTGATGCTCAGGTTGAAAAGGAAGTAGTATCCTTTATAGCGTTTTGAGAAACCGCCGTAAAAGTCAAGTGTAAAAGCAGGCTTCATTGGGTCCTGACGCAGCACTTCCTCAATACGGATGTCGCCCTGGGCATAGTGCAGCATACCCTCTTCCGTGTGATTGTAGGGGTTCACATCGAAGTACATATTAGCGAGGTAGTTGCCGTTGAGGCTCACCCACCAATACTTCGGCGAATTGTACTTAATGCCTAACGAGGCCACCGTCTCGGGACCAGAAGAGACGTGATAGCCTTTCAAGTAAGCCACGCTATTTTGGATGTAAGCCGTTGTGTTGTTATCGTCGTAAACCGAGAAGATGGGGTTGTTGTTATACACATGGATACCATTGGCGGCAGCAGCCTGAAGCGTGATGGTCGGGGTGATATTCCACTCCGCACCCAATTCCAAACCGAGGCTCTTTTGGTTGATATCCGTCATGATGAAGTTGATAAACTCGCTGGTGTAGGAGTTGGCGCTGGTCGTGGTGTTAAGGAACACGTTCTCACAATAGAAGCTGCGGTTCCAAATAAGGTTTTGGTAAGTGTAGTAGTATCCCGTCAGACGGAACTTGAACTCAGGCGAGCGATAGAGATAGCTCAAGTCGATGGCATTGATACGTTCACTCTTCAGGTCGCCCTCCACGACGGTATGCCGGGTACGAGGCGAGACATATATGTCGCGGAATTGAGGCGCCTGAAACATATAAGCGAAGTTGGCCACAAGGTGGTTGCGTCCGTTGATGGCGTATGTCACACCCGCTTTCACACTGGGGTCGAAAAAGTTGTGCTTCACATCCTTGCCATAGGAGTTGTCAGCAAAGGAACCGCTCTTCCATAGACCCTCGCGCCAGATTTGCGTAAGCTCAGCCTGCAAGCCTAAGTAGAGGTCAAAGTTGCCGACGAGCCAATCAATTTGATCCCAAATGCGGACAAAGTTGCGGTTGGCGTAGTAGTTGTAGCTGATGATGTCGCCCGTCTTGGCCACGTGATTCGGGTTGAACATATTGGTCTGGCATTCCTCGTTTTCAAGGCTCTCGGCATACTTATTAATATCGTAGTAGTAATCGCCACCCAGCAGGTCATTGATGCTCTCATAATAGTGTGTTCTTGAAGCACTAAAAGCAAAGCCACCCGTCATGATGAGGTTAGGTTGGAACTCGTGCTTAAAATAGGAGGCATCACCCAACTGCATCTTGTCGAAATGGCGCTCGGCGAGGATGTACTTCGAGGCCGCGCCTGTAACAGTATTGCCCTCAGTACCGTTGGCATTATACACCGTAAAAAGGTGGTCACGGTTGGCATTGTACAGTTTGTCCCAGTCAATTTGTGTGACCTTTGAGTCGCGATTCATCCAAGCCTCAAACTGTGCTTCGATTTCTCTTGTACTGTGGGCATTGGTCATGTAATAGCTTGGCAGGTTCTTGTAGTAGTCGGGGCGCGGGTCTTTGCCCTCACCCCATTCGAGGCTGGTTTGGCCCGCCTTGCCAGCAAAAAAGTAGGCTGTGGTGTGGAACGAGGTCCTCTTGTTCGGTGTCCAATACCAAGTGAATTGGGTCATTGGCTGATGATAAGTGCTCATACGCGAGTTGCGGATGACCTGCTTGCCAGAAGCATCCACCGTTTGATAACCCCAGTTGGAGTTGTAGTAGTTGGTACCTTCAAGGTCGTAAATCTCTTGCACCACAGGGCTCGAGCCGCCACGCTGCGAGGGTGCGCCAAACACTGTAAGGTTGATGCTGTGCTTCTCGTTGATTTTCTTCTCCACCGAGAGGAAATAACTGTAGGCACGGTAGGAAGTGCCTTCGGTGTACCCCTTGCCGGCATAACGTCCGCTGACATTAGCCATCAGATACCAGCCCTTGCCCATTTCGCCTGTGCCAATGGAAGCCATAGCGCGGTGGTTGTACGAGCGGTTGCTGAAGGCATAGCTCAGCGAGATTTGCTTACGGTATTCCGAGGCACGTGTCGAGTAGGCTGTCAAGCCACCAAGACCACCGAATCCAGCATCCGTCTTGCCCAAACCTTCCACGAGCACCGAGTTACGAAAGGAATCGTTCAGTCCGCCCCAGTTGCTGAAGACGGGTCTGCCCGTCTCTGGGTCATTCATCGAGATGCCGTTGATCATCACCTCGCTGTATTTCGAGTCATTGCCACGCACACGATAGCGCAGCGAACCAAAGTTGTAGGCCGCAATGCTATTGAACACGTCGCGCGACGAATTCAACAAGGTGGAGGCATCATTGATTGAAGAGGAAGACTCTTCAAAGTCAGAATCCATGAGAATTACCGTCGGCACATCATGTTGGTCAAGGCTGGTGGTGTCGATAGTCTGAGCTGGCATTCGTGCGACTACCCATATCGAGACCGTCATTAAGAATAGAAATTTCTTCATATTTAGGATGTTATGATTATGAACAACTTTTTCTTTAAGCAGAATTATCAAGGTGCAAACATAATAAATAAAGTTGAAAGTCGATTAGATTTTTTTCCCAAATTATCAACTGCAATTGTCAATAATCAACAAATGAGTTTGGCGGCACCAAACTCACGGGCTAGGTGTCCCACTGTCCCCCGGGGGGCAGGTAGGGACAGTTGGGACACTATAACAATATTATCCGAAAGGAAGTGACATCAGATACAAATCAGAGAGCAGCAGATTGGAATCAGATGGGGAGTAGGAAGGGAACTGAAAGGAATCTCAAAGTTAACTCAATGTTACCTCAAAGTTACCTCAAAGGGGCTATAGGCTTGGTATAGCGTTGCTATAGGCTTGCTATAGTTTTGAAGCCTTTAATGTATTGATTGTAAAAGTGTTATGGTATCGAATAGAGCCTACAAGTCTATCTATGCTATTTATCGTTCACAAACACAGATAGTTACAAGGATTGATGTAGCTCATTCGCTGCTTTGTTTTGCGATTGCAAAAATAAACAAAAATTCTGGATTCTGCAAGGTTTTTGCTCAAAAAAAATGGCTTCTGTTGCAGTTGTTGCAGTTGTTGCAGTTGTTGCAGTTAAAATCACAGAGAGAGGATCCCCAAAAACGCCATTTGCTGTCCCACTGTCCCGGGAGTTCCCCGTGTGGGACAGTGGGACAGTGTGCTTTTTTAGTTAAAGACAAATTTAACGTGAGTTCGAAATAATATTATTGCTGTCCTCTAAAAGATTTTTGGCGGGTTATTCCGCGTTTTGAACCAAACGGACTGAATAACCACGATGACGATAGTTGGTACTTATGCCAATTGAAGGATTGTAATATTGGTAACTAAAGTATAGAAGTCTTGCTACTCTATTATCGAAATAAGAAGTCGACCAATAATAGCCCCTAATGGCCACATCACTCATAGTAGTCCCTTCACGGTAGCCTGCAGCTGGTAGGAAGATACAACCCAAGTTTTCCATAACCAACCACCCTTCTCCAGAATAACTATTCACACTAGAGGAAGCATCTTGATTATTAATCTGCAACGGAGTGGGTAAATAAACTGGTACAGAAAAAACATCGGGGAAAAGAATCACTCCTGAAATTCCATTCACCGTAGCCTTGACAAAACGGGCATTTGACACATTACCCACCGTTGAAGCCGAACGGAGGAAGAAAACATATTCCCATTCATCACTTGTTAATGTTCGCCACAAACCTGCTTGATTGCCTCCGTTGCTAATGGAATTGTGAACGCCCCAATCATACTCGGCACTCATCCCAGTAAGATTTATGTCATACATATTGGTCGAAGGACCGTATCCAAAATAGTTACATTCTGAATTTACAATTGCCATATCTGTCGAATAAGGTTGATAATTGACATTGAAATTGTCATAAACGTTATGATAACCACTAGTGCCCCAACCGAACAAGTCAATCCAACCATCATATTCTGAAGAAATATTATTGTTAGCATAACCCATATAATTCCATTGGTTTTCAGCAAAACGCCAAGTGCTGGTTGAGGCCTGATATTGCAAATTGCCTTGTGAGAAATAGACTTGGTCGCCTTCTGCGTTGATGGTAAACAGACCGTTGATGGCACCTTCGGGATGTCCGCTCGGGGTTCCTCCTTCGGTGGTGACATTCACCTCAATTCCAGCGGTTTGGTAGCCATTTTCAGTAATGGCAGGCACAGCACCGCGAGTACCCGTAAATGCTCCGTCTTCGGAATAGGCAGTGCCGTCTTCACCAGCCTCAACCGCTTCTTGTGGCAAAAGGATAGCCCATTTCTCGCCGCTACCTGCGGGCAAGGTGATAATGCCGTTCCCCTCTTGGCTGGGTGTCAAGATGTTTTCTGCAAAATCCACCGTTACTTTATTCTTCATTCCCGTGATGCAAGTGGCCGCCTCTGATGCCGTTGTCACACTGAACTTCACTAAAGCGCACTTGTTGAGCAACATAGCTGTGTAAGCCGTTGCACCTGAATCGTAAATTTCGTTGGATGGGGCATATTCTATCACGGGCAAATGCTCCGTCTGGTCGCTGATGACCACCGAGCAGGTTGTTGTGGTTCCTGCTGCGAGGGCTTCGACGGGTGTTGCATTGCCCAAGAAATAGAAGTGAAGTGGCTCACCCACGGTTGGGTCGGTGATGCCGCCAGTAAAATTGGTGCCGTTGTAGGTCAACGTGCCGATGTAATGTCCACCGCTGGCCACATAAATTACATCGCCGCTTTGGTAGGTGACCTCGCCCGTTGTTGTGTTCACATTCACCTTTGTAACTCCGTTGCTTTTAAGGTCGAGTGTGATGGTCACGGTCTCGCTGTCGCTTGCAGGTGTAGGCTGTTCTTCTTTCTTGCATTGTGTCAGGGCAACCAAGACCAATAATGCTGCTGCAATAGTTCCGAATTTTTTCATATTCATTTTTCCTTTCCGTTTTGATTCTGTTTTTGTGTTTTCTTTGATTTTAACGCTGAATAGCCGATGCCCGCCGTAAGCAGAAAAAGCAATCCGCTTCCCAACGGGGCACCAAATGTTTGACCAGTAATGTTGCCGTTTGTGACCCCAAAACCTTGGCCTGATAAGTTGCCGTTAGTAGCTCCAAATCCTTGACCCGTGAAGTAGCCTCCAACCGTGCTTTCGCTTCTGCCCATCAGTCCTTTGGAAGTGTAGCCTTCACTACCAAACAGTCCTCCAGGCCTGCTGTTATCCATCTGTGCCAACAAATTAGACGAACACATTAAACCTATCGCTACGGTCAAAGCCATTGTTTTCGTTTTGAACATTCTCATTTGTTGTTCATTGTGTTTGTGGCAGACTCCCTATGTCACTTGATAAACTATGACTAAACCGAAAACACAAAAGAAAAACGCGGGAGTCAAAACTATTGCTCATCCCGCTCATGTAGGCTCTCGCATTGCCCATCGTCCGAGGATAAGCAACGCCGAGGCCCCCGCTATTCGATATACATAAATAAGGTGTATACGAAAATAGGGACGTCAAGCCTTGCTTTACCGTGCGGACGACTGGATTTTGCGAGATTCACATGAGCCGCAGATAAAACGTCAGTTCAACGTCTTTCCATTATGTTTGCTGCTTCCTTCCAAGGAAACAACGAGGCAAAATTAGGAATAATTTGGTTGTTACAGCCGAAAAATCATCCAAAGAAAGAAAAAAGCCCGATTTTTTTCTACCTTTGCCGCCTAATTATTTATGCAAACAACACTCAAACCATGAATAAGCAACTCATCTTTGCACTCGTCATTTTGGCTTTTGGCTTGCAAATAAACCACATTTCCGCACAGGAACAGCAAGCCTATAAGGTCGGCCTCGTGGGTTTCTACAATCTGGAAAATCTCTTCGACACCATCGACGACCCAAATAAAAACGACGAGGAGTTCACGCCACAAGGCGGCAACCAATGGAACACCGAGAAATACCTGAACAAACTCCATAATATGGCCTACGCCATCTCTACCATCGGCACCGACATTACTCCCGATGGCGTAGCTGTCTTGGGAATGTCGGAAATGGAGAACCGCACCGTGTTGGAAGACCTCGTTGCTCAGCCTGAGCTGAAAGACCGCAACTATCAAGTGGTGCATTACGAATCTCCCGATAGACGTGGTGTTGATGTTGGTCTGCTATACAATCCAAAATACTTCAAACTGTTGAGCAGTAAGTCGTACCGCACCATCGTGCCCGACCAACCCGACTTTATCACCCGCGACCAATTGTTAGTAAGCGGCCTCTTCGACGGCGAAATGATGCACTTCATCGTGATGCACTGGCCTTCGCGCTACGGAGGCGAGAAGCGCTCTTTGCCGGGTCGTGTGGCTGCTGCTGAGTTATGCCGCCACATCGCCGACAGCATCATGCGCAAGGACCAGAACGCCAAGATTATCATGATGGGTGACTTCAACGATTACCCCGACAACAAGAGCATCACCGACTACCTGCGTGCTTCTGGCGACATGAAAGACCTGCGTGACGGTGAGTTTTACAACCCCATGTACGACCTGCACAAGAAAGGCTACGGTACCAACTACTATCGCGACGTTCCGGGTGTGCTTGACCAAACCATCCTCACTCCTGCCCTGCTACCCTCCGACTACAGCACCTACCAGTTCAAGAGTGCCAAAGTACACAATAAGGAGTTCCTGAAACAGCACGGCGGCAAGTACAACGGCTATCCTTTCCGTACCTTCGGCAGCGGTGTCTGGATGGGCGGATATAGTGACCACTTCCCCGTGTATGTGATACTGCTGAAGAAAGCGTAATAAAAAAGCCAGCTTCTTGCTGGCCTTTTTATTTAGTGGCAACCTGAGCAGCTCTCGCAACTGCCTCCGCAACTGTCGCTGAAGTCGTCATCGGTAGATTCGCGCACATCGAGAATCTCGCCAGAGAAGCATAGCGGCACTCCGGCCAGGTCGTGGTTGAAGTCCATCTTCACGTGAGTGTCACCGATTTCCATAACGATGCCAGCCATCGGACCGTTGTAAGTCTGCATCATCAGCTGAGCACCTTCCTTCACAATTTCCATCAATACGCCATTCTGCATAAAGATGTTCTTGTCCAAATCGACAATATTCTTGTCGCTACGCACACCATAGCCCTCTTCGGGAGTCAGGTAGAAGCAGTAATGATCGCCGGGCTCCTTGCCCATCAGGTTCTCCTCAAATTTGGGCAGCACCTGTTGCATACCGCAAATAAAGGTGAATGGGTTGTCTTTGGTGGTCTCCTGGATGAGGCGACCGTTCTCGTCTTTTTCGCGCAAGACGTAGGTCATTGTCACGACGGATTGATCTTGAATTTTCATTTTATAATAATTTAATTAAACAATTATTGGTCAAATATTTAACTACGAATTACACGGATTTTACGAATTCGATTGAGCATTATTGGGATGCAAGCATCCAATTCATACGAATTACCGCAACAACAGAATTTGTACAAATTAGCGGCGAAGCCGCAAAATTTCTCTATCTTCATAATTCGTTCCATTCGTGCAATTCGTAGTTTCTATTTCTATCACAATCAATAAGATCCGAACATTTTTCGCAGTAGCCACTCAACTGCCGCCAATCCGATGAGGACGAAGAAAATCCATTTGGAATGAATCAAATCCTCGAAACGGCTCTCGTAATGCTCCACTGAGGTGATACGCGGGTCGTTGTGCAAGTCGGTGGCAAGTTGGTCCAACTGACGAGCAGCATAACAGTTGCCGTTAGTCAATCGGGCTATAGTACGCATCCTGTCAATATCAGCAGTAAGCTGTTGTGCCTCAATTCCGATGGCTACCACGCTGAAAGTTCCGTTGGCGTTAATGCGTCGCTCGCCCATTTGCGCCTGCAATTTATAAGTATAGAGTCCTTCGGGCAGAAGGCCGGCATTCAGTTCGTAATCGTGTTCGCGTTTGGCGAAGGTGTAGTCATATTGCTCTCCCGTCACCTTGTTTTCAATCTGTATCGTCAGTTCAGGCTCTGTGACGAGTTCATTGTTGGGGTTGCGCAATTCGGCGGTAATGATGACTGGCTCGTTACTGTAGTAGGTTTCCTTGGCGTAAATGGCTGAGCCATCATTGGCTGACAATAGCAAGTATTTCAGCGTTTTGGAGAACATCTCGTCGAATACATCATGATTCTTGTTCTGGTAATACTCAAAGAGCCTCCATCGCCATACGTTAGTGCCAAACAGGAAAGCCGTCTTGCGTCCGTCGTTGGCGAAGCTCAGCAGAGGCAGTCCCGACTTGATGCCCATCACCTCCTGCAACAGAAGGTCATCGTGCGATTGTAAGGTGTTGATTTCCAAATGCGGCAGAGCCAAAGGTGGATATTTCGCAATCAGTTGTTCCGACTTATTATCAAAGGTAAAGGTCGAGAAGGAGGTATTCAGGTGGGCTTTCACATCAAGCAGGGTATTGGTGGCACCTGAATGCAAACCATAGACTTTCTGTAACTTGTTCAACATATCGCGCTCGGTCTCGTTACCGACGATAAAAAAGACGGGGAGCTTCACGTTTTTATCCAACTGAGCTTTCAAGGATTCAAAATCCGTATGCACCGTAGGCACCTGATGGAGAATGACCAAGTCATAGTTGCCAAATTCGGGCAGAGTTTCCTTCCCGAAACAGAAGTCCACCTCGCAGTTGTCGTTAAGCACACTACGAAGAGCCGCCAAGTCGGGATGCGGAGAGGCTGCCACGCAGAGCAGTTTATATTTCTGGTCAAGCACCTCAATAAAAATATGCCGCACATTGTTCAGCAGTTGTTCCTCCCCTTCTATGCCACTCACCTCAATATCAAGTGCCATTACGCCTTTCTTGGTGGCTTCAATCATAAAGTCAATTTCTTTGGAGAAGCGGTTGGAGGGAATCTCTATCTCGCGCTTTTCAAGAAGGTTTCCACCTTCCTTAAGAGTCAGCAGGGCTTTGCGTCCAGCCAAGTCAAGAGCCGCTACCGTCACGCGGACGGGGAAAGTCGCGCCGAGAGACACCACCTTATTATAATGCACATTGCGGATGGCGAGGTCGGGATAAGGCATCGTATCACCTAAAACCACCGTATGGATGGGGAACGGGAACTGTTCTGCCAACAACTCCGGCTCGAAGCCCCGATTATAGATGCCGTCGGAGAAGAGCAGTACCGCGCCCACGTTACGCTTGTAATAACGACGGTTGAGGGTGTTCAGCAACGAGGAAAGGTCCGTCAGTTGGTCGGAGAAATCGAGGGGTTCGAAATCTCGGACTTCCTCGCCAAAGAGGTATTCATCCGTCTGGAAACCAGCATTCAAGTCCTTTCGGAATTGCTCCAACTGAGCCAGATAGTCTTTTTTATAGAACACAGAATCCTTACAAAGGACGACGGATGAGGAATTATCATGCGCCAAGATAATCGTAGGCGTCTCCACCGAACTGAATTTCTGCCTTATCAGAGGATTGAAGAGCAGCAGAACCACCAAGCCCACCACCAAGGTTCTCAATGCAAACAGAATGGCAGTCAAGGCTTTACCATAATGCTGTCGCTTATTCCTTACATACAGAAAAGAAGCCGCCGCCAAACCAGCCAGCAGCGATAAAGCTATCATCCATATTGGGATTCCGATGGGCATTGAGTGTTCAAATAAAAGTGCAAAGATAGGAAAAAAGTCTCAATCGTCAGTCTCTCTTTGGGACGATTTTCCAGTAGCCGTTCTTCGACGAGCCAATCCATTCGATATCATATTGCTCACGCAGTTTGTCAATATCACGGCGAATGGTGCGCTCTGTCACCTTCAATTTTATGGCCATTTCTTCGGCACTAATATGAATATTGGCGAACATAAGTTGCAGCACTTTCAGGATTCTTGGTTCCTTTTTCACGCCCTTATTTTGGGTGACATTTTGGGTGACATTTTGGGTGACATTTTGGGTGACATTTTGGGTGACATTTTTTCGATAAATAACCACTCTAAAGTCTTCATCCTGAATAAATTCTGGCGATTTTAATCCTGCATTTTCACAGGCAGAAACCAAGTCGGTAGTTCCTGTTCCCATTCGTTCGATGTAACCCGCAAGATAAATCGGGTTAGCCAAGACGGGATTTGGAGGTAATGACGAATGAAGTTGCTTTAATTTTGCCGGAGACAAACCGAAAGGCAAAGAACCTGGGTTCCATACCTCCAAACGGTCGCGGAAAAGCATAACCTGAACACTGCCGTTGCTTGCATAGTCTCGGTGTGTCACAGCGTTAACGATGGCCTCGGTAACAGCTTCAATGGGTATTTCATAACTCACTTCGGTGGAAGCGGAAATATGTCGGGGAGCTACATGAGCATCGATGTGCGACATGACAAATCCGACGGCTTGGTCTATCGTCTCGAAAACGCTCCCGTGAAAGACTTGATACGAAAGGATGGGTTTGGTCATCACATTGGTGGGAAACACAGCGCATTTCACTTCGGAGGTGATGAAAAACTTTTGAGGGTCTTTGGCAAACAACAGCAAAGCCGCATTGGTAAGCTCGCCCGATTCTGAAGTCAGGTTGAGATGGGTCAGTATTTGGGGAATGTTTTCGGGTGTATAAGGAATAGGGAAGTTGCGTTTCGCTTTGGCCAAATTGACGAAAAAACGAACCTTCTCGGGGTCAATATCATCCATCGTGGCTTGACGATTGAAGGTTGTGTCGAAAGGCAGCAGACGAAGGTATTCTTTTTCCTCAAGATACCTGACCAACGAAGCATAAACCGCGCTTCGCAGTTCCTCGTAATTGGAGAACGATTTTCTGACTACATCTTGCTCGGCTTTGGCAATAAGGGCTTTCTCTTTCGCATGACGCGAGTCAATCTGCTTGATGAAAATTAAACGGTGACGATGATTTGAAGAAGCCGTGTCGTATTCACGTTCAGTGGGCGAAATTCCCGAATCGTCCTCATATCCATATTGTTCGCCAAACAAGCCCAAATAGATGTCGCATTGGGCGGCTTCCGTCAGGTAGGCTTGTTGTGCAGTAAGGTCAATGGCGGGAAGTTCCTCGAAGATAAAGGGAACAAAGAAGCGACCCAGCAGAGCATCTTCCCTGATGTATCGACAAAGAAGCTGACGCTCATCTGCAAACTCGCGCTGCACACTACTGATAAAAACCTTGATGCTGACCATACTTTTCTTTCAATATTGATGCGCAAAGATAGGGAATTTTCGACGATGGAAAGCCCATCATTAAAAAAGTGTATATTTGCATTTTAAAAATACAAATAAAAACGAACCAATCATGCTACTTCATAGAATGACCTATAACATAGACAAGATGCAAAGAAACCCAAAATATAAAAAGCTTTTAGGGCATATTTTGGGGCCTGGATATGTAGTTGGTGGAGCCATCAGCATGTGGTCGATTATTATTATGGCCATTATTTTTTTAGTCATAAGAAATCATGAAGTTCCATCAACAACAGTCAAAACTATCTTGACAATTGGCTGTGTTTTTATGTTTTTAGGCTTTGTAATAGGCGGAATTCTTGAGTATAAACTGAGACACAACAAGTTGAGGAAAGGGTTAAACAAACTATCAGACAAGGAAATAAGAAGACTAAACGTTTATTTCGTCATATTACCTTTCATTATTGCGTTTGTTGCTATTTGTGGGCTTATTGCCGTTGGAATAATCTCATTAATCATTCAGAAAATAGCAAGACGGTAAAACCTTTGGTTTCACGCTACTATCACCCTGTTTTCTCCTGCCCACACGCTGTCCACAGGGAGGATCACGGAGTTAACACGGAGTTACCTCAGAGGTACCTTAGAGTTACCTTAGAGTTACCTACTAGAGCCTATAGGCTTGCTATAGTATTAGTATAGCGTTGGTATAGCGTTGCTATCGTTTTTGTACTTTAATGGATTGTGAATGAGCGTGTTATGGAAGAAAACAAGTTAGCAAGTCTATCTGCATATTATATCACACAGAGAAACAGATAGTTACAAAGATTTTCCTGTCTCATTCGGGCTTTGTGTTTGCGGTTGCAAAGGTAGGCAAAATATCTGGATTTGGCAAGTAAAAACGAAAAATTTCCCTCCAAGGTGTAAACCCGTAAACCGTAAATTTTAATTCCGCCCACGGGTGCAACATTTTGTTGCAAAGCAAATGGGATAAGTATTTCCGCAAATCATGTGAGCCCTTATTGCCGATTTTTTGTATTTTTGCCTCTCAATTCTTAAACGGCTAAGCCACATCCCTTTCCACTTCCAATTATACTATTTCCTTAATTGAGCCATTATTTACTCCAGCAGCCACTTCCATAGCGGCACTACTTGAATGGTCTTGCCGTCTTTTTCCAAAACGGTTTCTTCGTCTTTGGTGATAATCATCAAATCGTTCACTTCCAAGTGCTTGGAAACTTTGATTAAAGCTTCTGTTTCTCGTTGGAAAGCACTTTCGTCTTGCAGAGAATAAGAAGTTTGAATAAGTTGTTTTTGCTCAGGCAAGTAAAAATCGACCTCCACACCGTTATGGTAAAAACAGACCTCATTCTTGTGCTTCCTTATCAGATTGATGGCCACCATGTTCTCCAAAAGGCTGGTCTCAGGGTCGGTCAGAAACAGGTTGAGAATGCCGTTGTCGATGAAATAATACTTGCGTTGGGTGTTGCGTTCGGTCAACTTACCGATGTTGTTCTCCAACGGCAACAGCAGCCACGATTCACACATGTAATACACATAATCAATGACTGTGTCAGTGCTGGTCTTTTTGCCTGTCGAACTTACCACATTGGCCAAACGATTGTAGGACGAAGGCTGTTTTACGCTTTCCGCCAACTTTTTGGCCAAGATGCGCAGACCGAAGTCGTTGCGGATGTCGTAACGCGCAACCAAATCGCCAAAGAAAACTTTGTTGAACAATCCACTGAGCCATGAGCGTTTGTCAGCCACATTCATCACCTCGGGCAAACCTCCGAAACGGAAATAAGTCTCGAAATGCTTGACAATCTCTTTCCCATGAAGGTGCAAAGCGTTCTTTTCCTTCACATTAATGCCCGAAAAAGACAAATACTCAGCAAATGAAAGTGGAAACACTTCCTTAATCATATAGCGCCCGCCCAAAGTGGTCGCAATTTCCGAACTCAACATCTTGGCATTGCTGCCGGTGATGTAAACCCTGTATTTTTGGTCGGCCAACCGTCGTGCGAACTTCTCCCAACCTTCAACAACCTGAATCTCGTCGAAGAAGAAAACAGGTTGAGTATCAAACATTTCCTCATAAGCAGATTTGATAATGTCCAAATCGGCCAAAGTCATTATTCCCAAACGATCATCCTCAAAGTTGAAATAGCAGATTTCCTCCATACGATGGCCTTTTTCCAATAATTGATGGATGCGCTGATACAACAAATATGACTTTCCAGCACGGCGCAAGCCCACAAGCACATAATTCAGCGCGTCTTCAAACGCATAGTCGCGCTCAAAAAAGCTTACAGAAAAAATAAAACGCTGATTTTCAATGATAATATCCTTTATTAAATCCTTGTTCAACATGGCTGTTCGTATTGTTTTGACAGCAAAAATACAATTTTATCGATTACATTCGATAAAAACGCATACTTTTTATCGTTTATAATCGACAAAAACATCCTATTTTCATCGATTATGTTCGATAAAATTGGAATTCCATAGGATATGCCTATACTCTAATTTTCAATTCCTTTTTTACTTTTTCCAAATCCCCACAAGAAAGTATGGGCATCAGACTTTCAATTTCCTCAATGCTTTTATTCCACCATTTGAGTTTGAGCAACAATGCTATCAAATCATCGTCAAACCGTTTCTTAGCCACACGGCAAGGATTGCCTACAGCAATCGAGTACGGTGGGATGTCCTTGGCCACGACTGAGTTGGCGCCGATAATGGCTCCGTCGCCGATATGCACACCCGGCATCACGGTTACATTCTGGCCAATCCAAACATCATTGCCAACAACGGTATCGCCTTTCAAGGGCAATTCGTCTTTCACTGGAGCAATCGCCGAATCCCAGTTCCCTCCCATGATGTAGAAGGGATAGGTGGTCGCGCAGTCCATCCTATGATTGGCACCATTCATAACAAACTCCACACCTTTGGCAATGGCACAGAACTTGCCGATAATCAGCCTATCTCCGATGAAATCATAGAAGTGGGTGACATGTTTCTCAAACTGGTCGGCACCGTCCGCATCATCGTAATAGGTGTAGTCTCCAATGATGATACGCGGATTTTTGACCACGTTTTTGATGTAGCAGAGGCTCGAAATCTTCGGATTCGGGAATGCCTCGTTTGGATTGGGTCTATTCATTTTCAATCATTGTATTGTTTGACTTCCAAGTATCACTTTGTCATAATATTTGTCAGTATTAGTCATTTAATGCCTTTTGCAGAAAAGACTCTATCTCGTCGTAATATCCAACCCACTTTTCATCGGACTCAATGAAGTACCCTTCTCTCGCACTTCCTTCTCCTTACCCATACTGATGCCATAGTGACACTATACTCAATCGTGATAATCGCTGTCTTTCCATTCGAATTTCACCGTTTCGGGTACATGGTACTTGCCTATCTTGTAGTCAATGTTTGCCTTGTGTGCCTGACTGAGCTGATAGCACCTAGGCACACGAAACATTTTCCCGTCCTTGATGAAATGGGCACCCGTCTGATGAAAACGAAAGGCGACATCTTTCTCTATACATTGCTCGCGAAGGGCAAGTATCCAGTCGTAGTTGCATGGTCTTGCCTCAACCCCAGATTCCCCGCCCACCGATACTTCTTCTATCGTTTCATCCAAATAAGGGGTAAGGTCCATAGCTGTAATCAGAGGAGACGCAATAATACTCTTGTGCTTGATGGGAAGCGACAAGAAGATGGGCAAACGGCAATCCGCCATCTCCTGATTCTCCACCGTGCAACCCACAATGACATTGTCGTAACCGTCGCCCCAGTCATCGGGCACACACTCCATGAAACGGTCAATGCGCTTGGTGAAAAAGAAGAACCAAAGGTCGCTCCGCTGCTTCATCATCTGCCAACACTCCAGCCGCCATTCGTCTGCATCTTTCAAAAGAAAATCAGAAGTGAAACAAGTGAACACCACTTTGCCACTCTCAATCTTCCACGACTTGTCGCGCTTTTTCTTTATCGGAAGATTGAAGTTACCCGTCTTTCTGCATTCACTGCTCGATATCTCGCTGCCGTACATCTCATCCTGACGATACACATAGCAGTACTTGCATCCAGGACTTATCTTGGTGCAACCGTGCCACGGATTCCAATCGGCGTATATCTCCCAATGCTCGGACATAAAGTCTCATGAAAAGTCCACAAAAATAAGAAAAAAATCTTACTTTTGCGCAAATTTTCGAGCAATGAATACCCTTTCAGTCGTCATCATCACCTTCAACGAGGAGCAGAAGATAGGGCAATGCCTTGATTCGGTGAAGGATATTGCCGACGAAATTATCGTCGTCGACTCGCATTCCACTGATGCGACTGAGGCTATCTGTCGTCAGTACGGCGCGAAGTTCTTCTCGCAAGACTGGCTGGGCTATTCCGACCAGAAAAACCTTGCCGACGACCTCGCCACCTGCGACCTCATCTTCTCCATTGATGCCGACGAAGCACTCTCTGGTGAATTGAAACAATCCATTGCCGAACTCAAAAACTGTGAAATCGCTGACAACGAAGTGTTTGCGATGAACCGCCTTAATAACTACTGCGGAAAATGGATTAAACGTTGCGGCCTGTATCCCGAAACCAAGATTCGGATTTGGAAACGCGGCTTCGCACAATGGGAAGGACTTATCCACGAATGGCTGAACTACAAGAGCGAGCCGAAGAAGACTCTATTAAAAGGCGACCTGCTACATTACTCATGGGATACTCCAGAAGCCTTCCGAAAGCAGTTGTTCCACTTCGCGGAGTTGGGCGCACAGTCATACTACGAACGCGGCAAGAAGACGGGCATCTTACCCTATCTATTCAGTCCGAGCATCAACTTCTTCCGCACCTATATAATAAAAGGTGGCTTCCTCGAAGGCAATACCGGACTCTATATCTGCCGTACAATGGCACAATCCAACCGACATAAATACAATCTGTTACGCAATAAAATCAAAGAAAAATAATAATGGAATTGCTTCGCAAGAAATCATGGAAATTCATTATTTTTGAAAGATTTCTTATCCGCAGGACAATCCCCAAAAAAACGAGAAAATGGATAAAGCATTTGAAGAAGAAGTAGAACGCACAGTAGCCGCATTAAAAGCGGGAAAGACCATTCTCTACCCCACCGATACCATTTGGGGTGTGGGCTGCGATGCCACCAACAGCAGAGCCTGCGAACGCGTCTACGCTGTGAAGCAAAGACCCGCCAACAAGAGCCTTATCGTCCTTGTCGATACGATAGAGCGACTGAAAGACTACGTCGTCAATGTACCAGCCGGAGCTTACGACCTTATCAAGCACGCCGTCAACCCGTTAAGCATCGTCTATTCGCAGAGCAAGAACCTCGCGAAGAACATTTCCGCTGACCATTCAGTATGCATCCGTTTGGTGAACAACGAGTTCTGCAAGGAAGTCATCCACCGGCTCGGAAGACCCATCACCTCCACCTCAGCCAACCTATCTGGACAGCCAACTGCAATGACCTTCGGCGACATCAGCGAGGAAATCAAGAACTCTGTCGATTACGTGGTGCAACTCTATCACGATAGCTTCGCCAAGCCCAAGTGCTCCACCGTCATCAAACTCAACGATGATAACACGTTTGACATTTTGAGGCAATAAGTGATTTCATGCCGCCATCTATGAAAGTCTCTATCGTAATTCCCATTTATAATGCTGGACCGTATATCGAACGGTGTCTTCGCTCGGTAGTCAACCAAACTTACCCAAATCTGGAGTGCATTTTAGTGAATGACTGCGGGCAAGATGACAGCATGAAACGTTGTGAAGCACTTTTAGATGGCTATGAAGGTGGAATTGACTTCAAGACTTTACACCATGAGTGCAACAAAGGCGTTTCAGCTGCCCGAAACACAGGGATAAAACACATAACAGGTGAATATGTGTTTTTTCTGGACAGCGACGACGAACTGCCGCCTGCTGCCATAGCCGATTTGGTCGACAAAGCAAATGACTATCCCGGCATCGAATTAGTTCAAGGCGATACTATATCATTCCCCGATAAGGCCCAGTATAACTTAAGCCGTTTTGAGGGATACGATTATATAACGGACAACAAATGGATAAGGGATAACTATTACAAAGAAGGAGACCTGACGTTGCCCGTAAACGCCTGGAACAAATTGCTGAAAACAGAGTTTCTGAAAACCAACCATTTACTGTTTAAAGAAGGTTTCATCCATGAAGACAACCATTGGATGTGGTTCCTGGTGAAGCATCTTCACTCTATGGCGTTTGTTTTCAAAAAGACCTACATCCATTACACCACTCCCAACTCCATCATGTCAAGTCTCACCAACAAGACCCGAGCCATAGCCCTAAGCAAAGTGCTTCAAGATTTGATTCACAACGTGGACGACATCTCGTATGTGTGTCAATTGAAGAAAATACTTGTCCTGTACCGGAACAAAGAAATCATCAATTACTACAAAGCGGGTAGCGGAAGATTCTTTTTGAACGTGATGAAAAACCTATGGACATACAAACAATACAAATCTTTGTCCTATATGCTTCTATGGATAATATGCCTCCCCTTCAGAGACAGTTCAAAGTTGTTTAGACATTCCATTGAGAGCATTGGAAAAAAATCATTATCTTTGCGCCCCTAAAAATAATGTTTCTACCCATGAAATCACTGAAACTGTTTTTCTTGGCTGTTGGTTGCCTTGTGGCGATGACGGCAACAGCCCAAAACCAGCAACCCCAGTCGAAGGCACAGCTGAACGCTCAAAAGTTCGCCACAACGCTTTATCTGATTGACAACTTCTATGTGGACACAGCCAACAGCGACAAGGTGGTGGAAGACGCCATCGTCGCCGCACTGAAGGAACTCGACCCCCACTCGGCCTACATCTCCAAGAAAGATGTGGAGAAAGCCAACGAGCCCCTTGTAGGTAGTTTTGAAGGCATCGGCGTGACCTTCCAACTCATCCGCGACACCATCACCGTCATCAGTCCTACGGCAGGCGGTCCATCGGAAAAAGTCGGCATCATGGCCGGCGACCAATTCATCAAAATCGACGGAGAGGAAGCCTTTGGCAAGAAGGTCGACAATGAATACGTGCAGAAGCATCTGCGCGGCAAGAAAGGCACCAAGGTCACCGTCAGCGTGAAACGCGGCAATGACCCTGAACTGCTTGACTTTGAAATCATCCGCGACAAGATACCGCTGAACAGCATCAATGCTGCCTATATGCTCGACAACCATGTAGGCTACATCAAGCTGGACCGTTTCGCCCAAGAGTCGACGCAGGAGTTCAAGGAAGCCTTCGTCAAATTGCAAGACCAAGGGATGGAATCGCTCATTTTCGACCTTCGCGGCAACACGGGCGGCTACCTCAACACCGCTATCGAACTCGTGGACCAGTTCATTGACGAGGACAAACTCATTGTCTTCACAGAGGGCATACACTCGCCCCGTCAGGAATGGAGAAGCACTGCTTCAGGACTCTACACCACAGGCAAACTGATCGTCCTCATAGATGAAGGCTCGGCCTCAGCCAGCGAGATTCTTTCGGGTGCTGTCCAAGACCACGACAGAGGCATCGTCATAGGTCGGCGTTCCTTCGGCAAAGGCTTGGTACAGAGACCTTTCAACTTGCCTGATGGAGCTGTCATCCGACTCACCACCTCCCGCTATCACACTCCATCGGGGCGTTGCATCCAGCGTCCATACGAGAACGGTGTTGAGGACTATGCCAAAGAGATGACCAAGCGACTGGAGCACGGCGAATATTTTCACGCCGACAGCATCCACTTCCCAGACTCTCTGAAATACACAACTGACGGCGGACGCACCGTTTATGGCGGTGGAGGCATCATGCCCGATATTTTCATTCCCATCGACACTGCCTATAACAGCAAACTCTACACCAACCTCGTCCGCAAAGGTGCCATGAACCGTTTCACCACCGATTACGGGCTGAAACATCGAGATGCCATCAAAGCAGAATATGGAGATTTCGACAACTTCAACAAAAACTTCACGGTAGGCTCCGACCATATCGACGGGCTGAAAGCCGCCGCCAAAGAAGCCAAAGTGGAATGGGACGAAGAGCAGTTTGCCCACAGCGAAAGATTTATCTTGTTGCAAATGAAAGCTTTAATCGCCCGAAATGTTTGGGAGACGCAGCAATACTACCAAGTGATGTCCTCCGTCGACCCGGGTATCCAAAAGGCTTTGGAAGTGCTCCAAAACGACAAAACGTATAAAATGGTGTTGAAAGGGAATTAGTTTTTCGCAAAAACCGTCAAAATAAAACGGATTTTTCTTATTTTTGCCGATTCATAAGTCATCTATACATACAGAAAAATACAATTCACTAATAAACAACTAATTATCAACAAATGAAGAGATTCAGTATCATCACTGCAATGTTCCTCCTGATGGGAATGTTGTTTGGTACGCAAGCGATGGCCCAAGGACGCATCGACTTGAACGGTGCCAAGTCGGCGCAACAATGCGCCAACGTGACCAAGGATGGCTTCAGCGCCACCTTCTCCTTCAGCAGCATCGAGTCTGCCGAAGTGAACACTGAAAAGGGTGTGTTCTCCACCATTAGCATGGACGGCACCTACCCGAGCGGCAACGTGGGCGAACCTTCGCTGCCCGCAGCCAACAAACTGATTGCTGTGCCTTTCGGCGCAAAAGACCTCACCGTGAAGGTGAAGAGCTACAGCACTAGCACCTACAGCCTGGCTGAATACGGCATCAACAAGCTCACCCCCATGCAGCCTATGATCCGCAAGGACCAGAAACCAGAAGAGGTGCCTTTCGCCTACAGCGAGAAAGCCTACACCACCAAAGGCTTTGTCAACCGCCCCATCGCCGAGGTGCAAATCCAAGGCACGATGCGTGGCATCCAAATCGGTGCCTTGACGGTGAACCCCGTGCAATATGATGCCGCCACCAACAGCATCCAAGTCTACAACAACATCGAAGTTGAAGTCAGCTATGGTCAATATGACAAGTCGGCTTCGTACGACGAGTTTGCCCGCACTTTCAGCCCCTACTTCGCCAACATCTACAGCCAAATGTTCAACTGGCGCGACGATGTTTACGACGAGCACCCCGACCTGTGGCAGAACCCGGTCCACATGCTGATTATTGCTAACCGAATGTTTGAAGACTGCATCCAAGAGTGGCTGGCTTGGAAGACCATGAAAGGCTTCTATGTCAACGTGAACTACACCGATGAAATTGGCACCTCTGCCTCTGCCATCCGTGCATTCATCCAAGACGAGTACGACAAGGATGCTCCTACCTTCCTGATGATTATGGGCGACAAGGCCCAAGTGCCCGCCAGTGCCACTGGTAGCGAGACCAGCTGTGTCACTGACCTGCAGTATTCCAGCGTCGACGGCGACCAGTTCCCGGATATGTTCCACAGCCGTTTCCCTGCTGAGTCCGTCGCTCAAATGATTGCCATGCTTGAAAAGGCTTTGGAATATGAACAATACACCATGCCTGACCCGAGCTATCTGAACAACGTGCTCCTCATCGCCGGTGAAGACAGCGGTTGGGGCGTCACCGTAGGTCGTCCTACCATTTGGTACGCTACCAACTACTACTACAATGAGGAACATGGTTTTTCTAATGTCTATGAATACAGCCACGGACAGTATTCAGGCTGCTACAGCCACTTGAACACGGGTGTCGGTTTCGTCAACTACACCGCCCACGGCTCCAACACCAGCTGGGCTGGCCCGAGCTTTACCGTCAGCGATGTCAACAACCTGACCAACCAAGACAAGTACTTCCTCGCTATAGGTAACTGCTGCGAGGCTGCCGACTGGGGTATCAGTGGCACTTGCTTCGGTGAAGCTATGGTCCGTGCCGAAAAGAAGGCCGCCTACGCTTACATCGGCTCCTGCCCATCCACCTATTGGCTGAATGACTATTATTTCGGTGTGGGTGCCACCAGTCGTGCTGACGGTACGATGCCTTCCTATGAAGAGACCACCATGGGTGCCTACGATGCCATCTGGACTGATGATGCTTACAACACCGTCACCTCCATCCTGTTCGTCGGTAACTTGGCTGGCAACGCCGCCCAAGCCCTTGGCTACACCCTGCACTGCAGCACGCTTTACAACTGGCAAGCCTATCACGTGTTGGGTGATGGTTCCGTCCTGCCCTTCCGTGTGCAGCCCACCGAAAATTCCATCAGCCACATGCCCACCCTGCCCATCGGCATGGATTTCTTCACCGTCAGCGCCAACCCCGGTTCATACGTGGGTATCTCTAAAGACGGCGTCCTTTACGGTGCCGGCATGATTGGTGAGAGCGGCACTGCTGACATCCCGATTCAGCCCATTACCAGTGGCGGCGATGTCACAGTGTGCGTGACCCATCCGCAATACATTCCTTACACCAGCGTCATTCCTGCCGCTGCTTTGGACGGTCCATACATTGCCATCGACGGCTTCACTCCCGCCAACGTCCACGTCGGCGACGAGACCAGCATGAACATCACCTTCAAGAACGTCGGTACCCAAGCCACTGGCGGCACCACCAATGTAATGCTGACTTGCGAGGATCCCAGCCTGACCATTCTCAACGGCACTGGTTCCTTCAACAACCTCGCTGCTGATGCCACTGTTACCGTGGACGGCTTCACCTACAGCATCGCTCAGGGCGTCGCCGACGGCAGCAGATTCACCATCATGATTGACTGCGTTTGCGGAAGCGAGACATGGCAAGGCAAAGCCGTCATCACCGCTGGTGAGGCAGTGCTGCAATTTGCCGGAATGGCCGCTGGCGGATTCGTCCCCGGCGAGACCATCACGGTTACCGCTGGCTTCAAGAATGCCGGTCACTATATGGCTACCAACGCCATTGCCAACATCACCTCGTCGAGCCCTTACGTCAGTTTCGTGAACGATGCTTACGAAGTCGGTACCATCGACCCGAACGGCACAGCCATTTGCGTGTTCGAAATTACTGTTGATGCCAACTGCCCCGCCACCGAGGCCCTGCCCATCAACTTCACCATCAATGCCAACGGCGGTGTCTTTGCCGAGGGTTCTGGTATCATCAAGAACGCCTGCAACGTCATCTTCGACCTCGCCGACAGCTATGGTGACGGTTGGAACGGTGCCAGCCTGACGGTTAGCTTCAATGATGGTACACCTTCACAAAACCTTACTATCAGCAGCGGCAACTCAGCCACCTACACAATTGAAATCGGCAACGGTGTTCATGTCACTTTGACTTGGAATTCTGGAAGCTGGGATTCTGAAGCCTCTTTCGATGTGTACTACGAAGGCGGTGAAGCCATCTTCCACCAAGGCACTGGCCCGTCGGCAGGTGTCCTCTATGAATTCGACTGCAACTGCGGTGGCGGTACGACCAGCACCAACAACCCTGTTAGCAACCTGCAGGCTCAGACGGGCAACACCAACGTCACGCTGACTTGGAATGCTCCTGAAGGTGCCACCGGATACATCATCAGCCGCAACGGTATCGAGATTGGCCAAACGGATCAAACCACCTACACTGACGAACTCCCCGGCAGCGGCAGCTACTCTTACTGCGTGGTGGCCGTGTACGCCGATGGCAACTCAGTGCCTGAGTGCATCATCGTTGAGTTCTATGACGCTATCGAGGAAACCGAGACCGAATTTGCTGTCTATCCTAACCCGGTCAACAACACCTTATATATTAATGGTGGTGCTGAGTACAGCTACGTGATGTACAACGGCATGGGACAGAAGGTAGCCCAAGGCAACGCCAGTGGCAACACGCAAATCATGGTCAACGATATGGTCAAGGGTGTTTACTTCCTGCACCTCACTTCCGGCACGCAGATGCGTATCGAGAAGGTCGTTGTGAAGTAATCGCTTGCATCTTGCAAAAAGAAAGGTCGCTCGAGAAAGGGCGACCTTTTTTTGTCTCACGCAGAATACGCAGAACTATGGGAAACGCAAAGCGACTCAAGGTTTCTGCCCGATAGGTTCTGCGGATTCAGCGTGAAAACTATCACATTCCCCGCTGTCTCTTAATCGTTTCGTAAGCTGCGTTAATCTCTTGAAACTTCTTCTCGGCTGCTTGTCGCACCTCTTCCCCAAGGTTACTCACCAAGTCAGGATGATTTTTCTTGGCCATCTCACGGTAGGCTTTCTTCACCTCCTCGTCAGAGGCACTCGGGTCAATGCCGAGAATCTTGTAGGCGCTGTCGGTCTCCTTGATGAACATTGCCTTCACTGAAGCGAAGTCGCTACTACTCACACCCATATAGTCGGAAATCAAGTTGACGACGCTTATCTCGTCCTGCGAAATCGTGCCGTCGGCATTGGCAATACCAAACAAGTAGTGCAGCAGTTGGAGGCGCGAGGCGTAGTCCATGTAACGTCCCACTTGCTGGCTCACCTCGTAGAGATTGTAGTCCTTCTCAAGAATCTCGCGCAACATCTTGATATAGCTCTCAGCACGTTGCTGCCCAAAGTTTTGCAGAAAGAAACGCTTCACGTAGTCCAGTTCCGACTTCTTCACATTACCGTCGGCTTTCATCACGGCAGCCGAAAGCACCAGCAATGTCACGTTGAAGTCTCGTTTTTCCTCAGTGTTGCCGAAAGTATCGTTCACTTCAGAACGAATCGCCGTGGGGCGACCAGAGAAAATCCCGCCCATGGCGTAGCCGATGATAGCACCCAACGGGCCGCCAAACGACCAGCCCAAACCTGTCAAAATCAGTCTCAAAAAGAATCCCATCTCAATAATTTATAGTGAACAAATCAATTAAATTGCCCTTACGGGGTCGCAAAAATACACAAATATCACGGTAAACCTTTAGAAAATCTTTCCATTACAATAAGTTGTCCAAAAAGATTTCGTATTTTTGCCACTTATTGATAAACCAATCGTTTTATTAACTCACTAATAATCAAACACAAATGAAAAAAGTCCTTTTAACCCTAGTGTTAGTGGCCTTGTCAGCAATGACATTCGCCCAACAATGGACAGACCTTGGCAAGAGCAATCCTGCCAGTCCCGAGGTTACGTTGGTTTCGAGCAGCGAACAGCAAGTCGTCGTCGACTTCACGCTGGGCGGATTCAACCTGACCCGTGTGAACACCCCTAACGGCATCCAGCAAGTCGTCAGCGTACCCAAGATGGCCCAGATGCTTGAAGCCGGTGCTCCCGACCTTCCCCAATTCCCCGTCCCGGCCATCATCGGCGATTTAGCTGAGATGCAGGTGAGCGTGACGAAGAGCGACTACACCGACTATGAGAACGTCGAGATTGCCCCCTCAAAAGGCAACTTCAGCCGTCAAATCAATCCCGACGATGTGCCTTACACCTACGGCGAGATGTACAGCCAAAACGCCTTCTACCCGATGGCTCAGGCTTATCTTGAAGCACCTTACATCATCCGTGACTTCCGTGGACAGAACATCATGGTGCGCCCCTTCGCCTACAACCCTGTGACGAAGACCCTGCGCGTCTATCATCATCTGACCCTCACGATGAACAAGGTGAGCAACAACGGCGAGAACCCGAAAGTGAACCGCAAGTCCATCACCAAAGTCAGCCCTGAGATGGAGGCTGCCTACGCACACCGCTTCATCAACTACAAGGAGCAAGCTGCCAAGTACACTATGGTCCACGACCGTGGTGAGATGATTGTCATTTGCCCCGAGCAATACATGGAAGCCATGCAGCCCTTCGTGGACTGGAAGAATCAATCCGGTCGTCCTACCACGATGGTCAGCGTGACCGAAGCCGGCGGCAACAACGACAACCAAATCAAGAACT
>CAMYYB010000031.1 GCA_947303335.1 uncultured Bacteroidales bacterium
TCATTTGGAGGAACTTCTCCTTGGCTTGCAGGATACGTTCCTTCTTGATGACTTCCGCCTTCTCCTTTGCCTCTTCAAGCAATGCGGTTTCTTCTTTGATAACAGCTTTTTTAAGCACAGTGGACGTGATGAGATGACCAATCGCAAGCCCCACGACCAAGGCGACTGCGATGCCGATAATCAATGTTGTTGTGATGTTGAGTAATAACATTTTACACCCTGTTTTTACTCGATAATAAAGGGAAGGAAAAAAAAGAAACTGCCTGCCTATGGGAAATGTGTAAACCCCAAAAGATACGCTTATGGCCGCCGCGTTGCGCAAACGTCCACTGGCACCGGAGTGCTTCCCCGAGGGGAATGAGGCCTGTTTTTACAGTGCGCGAGTCGACCGGTTTGATGTGTTGATAATGTTGAGTTTACCAGTTGCGATGAACAGGCAGTTTCAAGTCTTCAAAGAACCACAGACCGCATGATGGCGGCTTATGCGAGTTGGTCACTCAGCAAGGCATTCATTTCATTCAACTTGCGCTCCAAATGCTGATCCTTAAAGGCAACATCATTCTCATTCTTGACCACTGTGGCCGCCAACTGTAGGGCTGTCATAGCCAACAAGTCCTGCTGATTCTTGTAAGAGTAATGCTTAGCATAAAATCTCACCCTCTCATTGATAAGGGCAGCAGCCTTGCGAACCTTCTCCTCGTCAGCGCGAGCCACCGAAAGGCGGTAGGGCTTGTCCACAATATTGATATTGATGGTTATCTCCTCCATTGCGCTGATTGTTCAAGTATTTGAGTTATTCCTTACTGTTCAGTATCGAAACGCACCTGTCAATCTCCTTCACCAATTCCTTGATAAGCTTCCTACCTTCTTCTATCTCTCCCTCGTTGTCGAGTGCGTTAACAATAGTAGATTTATTTATTTTGTTCTGCAACTCCTCTACGGATTGACGCAACGCCCTGTTCTCTTGTTCAAGGGCTATGTTTTCCTCCGTAAGCCGTTGCTTTTCAATAGACAACTCGTTTTTCGCATCAATTAATCTCCGCAATTTCAATTCTATCTCGGACACTATGACACTCAAGTCAGCCATTCTTGCAGACGGTTTGGAATTGTGGCACAAAAGTACGGTTTTATCTCATGCAAAGCCCCATTTTACGAAAAAAAATTCCCCGATTTGTCAAACATGGTAAAAAATGTCCTATTTTTAGCGCATTAAAACAAACACCTAATTATGAATATCAAGTACTTTTTTATGATTGCATTGACTGCTCTCTTAGCTTCATGTGCGTCCAAACCAAAAGACCTTATGTTTATCGAAACCACTGACACTCACGGTCGTTACGATGAATTCGGCATGGAAGCTTACATCCTCAAAGACCTGAAATCCCTCGCCGGAGAAAACCTCATCCTCCTCGACAACGGCGACAATATGCAAGGTACTCCGTTTCAATATTGCTCCAACCAAGACGCAGCGCACCCCAATCTGGTTTCTGAAGCACTCAATTATTTCCCCTACGATGTAGTTGGTGTCGGCAACCACGACATCGAAGCAGGCCGCAAGGTGTTCGACCGCGTGTATTCCGAAATGAAGATGCCAGTCGTCTGCGCCAATGTCATCGATGAGGCAACGGGGGAACCATATTTCACACCTTATGTTATCCTGAAACGGCACAAAAACTATAAAGTTGCCATACTGGGTCTTTTGACTCCCTACGTCGTCACTTGGGTCCCCGACCGCCTGCGTCCGGGCTTGCGTTTCGAGCAGCTGGAAGCCTCAGCCGAGAAGTGGGTGAAAATCATCCAAGAGAAAGAACACCCCGACTTGATAGTAGGATTGTTCCACTCAGGTTGGGAGCCGATGGTGCAAAACCTTCCTGAAGACCATCCCTTGGGACGCGAGAATGCCACCAAATGGGTTGCAGAGAACGTTCCGGGCTTTGACATTATCTTTTACGGACACGACCACCGACCACGTGTCGAGAAAATCGTGAACATCGCAGGCGACACCGTATGCGTCCTCAACTCAGGCGACAGAGGGAAAAACCTCGCTATGGCCATTGTGAGAGACGTAAAGAAAGGGCAAAAGCCGCAAATCTATATCAGCCTAATGCCCGCTGGCGATGGAAACAACAGGGTGGATTCTGCTTTCCTCGATAAGGTTCAACCCTATAAAGACCGTGCTGAAGCCTACCAGAACCAAGACGTGGCCCAACTTCCTGTCAGCGTCAGCAGCAGCGAAGCCTTAAATGGTCCTTCGCTCTGGGTCGATGAGATACACCGCTGCCAGTTTGAGACCGTTGAAGCCGAAGGCATTCACGCCGACATCTCGATGGCGGCACCACTCAGCAGCAGCAAAAGCCTTGAATCGGGTGTACTGAAAGTCAGCGATTTCTTCACATGGTATCCCTTCGAGAACTCTTTGGCTGTGATGGCAATGACAGGCAAAGAAGTGAAGGACTTCTTAGAATACGCCTATGAGATGAAAAGCCCCATCTACAACTTTGACTCAGGAGCGGGCATCCTTTACGAAGTGAACGACAAGAGCCCCATGGGCAAGCGCATCCATATCCTCAGTATGGCGGATGGCACACCCTTCGATATGGACAAGACCTACAACGTGGTGATGAACTCCTACCGCTCGATGGGTGGCGGCAACCATCTCATCAACGGCATCGGATGGGCACAAGAAGACATCAAGAGCCACGTCGTCTGGCAAAGTGACCGCGACCTCCGTTCCCTCTTCATTGAATGGGCGCAGAAGAAAGGTGTGCTTGATTCAGAACCATTGAACTGCTGGAAAGTCAAGTAATGAAAGAAGAGTTTTTATACTATATTTGGGAAAACAGGTTGACCGACAAAGACCTGAAGACATCGGAAGGCGATGCTGTTGACATCGTGTCGACAGGCTTTCGCAACACCGATTCAGGCCCCGATTTTCTAGAAGCAAAGGCAAAAATCGGCGACAAACTCTGGGCTGGTCATGTGGAAATCCATGTGAAGAGCAGCGACTGGAACCGACACGGGCATCAGAACGACAAAGCCTTCCATAACGTCATCCTGCATGTAGTGTTTGAAAACGACACCAAAGTCAACGAGATTCCCACCCTTGAGCTGAAAGGGCATTTCGACGAGAACCTGTTCACGCAATACGAAAGGCTCATCCTTTCAAAGAACTGGATTCCCTGCGAGAATACTATGGCACAAGTGCCTGTGTTCACCCGTCTCTCCTGGCTCGACAGGATGGCTGTAGAACGTCTGGAAAGCAAATCCAAAACCGTCACCAAGCTACTCGAAGCCAACCAATTCGACTGGGAAAACGCACTTTACATATTGCTGATGCGCTATTTTGGCCTGAAAGTCAATAACGAAGCCTTTGAGACCTTAGCCTCCCTCCTGCCCTTCAAGACTTTGCTGAAACACGCCGACAACCTTTTGCAGGTAGAGGCTATGCTATTGGGCTGTGCAGGCTTTCTCGAAAAAGAATTCACCGAAGAATACTCCATGCTGCTCAAGCGCGAGTTTGCTATCATGCGGGCCAAGTTCAACCTGATAGCGATGCCCGAGGAACGATGGAAGTTCATGCGTATGCGTCCCAGCAACTTCCCCACCCTACGCTTAGCCCAGATGGCTCAACTCATCCACCGAAACGGCTGTCTCTTCGCAAAAATACGAGAGGCTAAAAACGTTGCCGAGGTAAAGGCCTTGTTTGACGTAAAGGCATCGGAGTATTGGAACACACATTACCGGCTTGAATCGTCCTCTGAGCCCAAGCCCAAGCACTTAGGTAGCGCCACCGCCGACATCTTAATCATCAACGCCGTTGTCCCCTTGCTGTTTTGCTACGGCAAACTGCATAAGAACGAATCCGTTTGCGAGACCGCCATGCAGTTTTTGGAAGAGACTGAAGCCGAAGACAATGCCATCATCCGCCATTACGCCCAATGTGGCATAGCAGCTGAAAACGCCATGCAGTCGCAAGCCCTACTCCATCTCTATTCCTGCTATTGCAAATGCAAACGCTGCTTAGAATGCCGCATTGCAAATGTCTTGTTGAAGTAACCAACCCCTAAGCGCAATGAACAAATGAAGCCTTTCTTTAGCATCGATATTGACCGCAAGCGTGTATTCGGCATAGACTTCTTGAGAGCCTTTGCCATCTTTTGCGTGGTGCAGGGTCACGCCGAGCGGATTCTCTTCGACACGCCCCTTGACCGTTTTACCGATATGCCTGTCCCTCACGGCGTCGACATCTTCTTCGTCATTAGCGGCTTCCTAATTGGAAAGTCCTTCATCTCGTATCTCGAAAGACACGACGACCGCATCAGCCGTTCCAAGACCCTCAACTTCTATGCCCGTACCGCCCTGCGCATCCTGCCTAACTATCTGTTCATCCTGTTGGTCAACTACCTGTTGGTGAACCGTCACATCATCAACGGCGACACTGAGGCATTCCCCCTATGGCGTTTCGCCACCTTTACCCAAAACTTGGTCACTCCCTTTTGGGGCTTCTATTGGGAATCGTATTCGCTGCCCGTGCAATGGTGGTTCTACATCTTCTTCCCACTCCTGCTGACTCTCCTATGCCTCTTCGCCAAGCCCAAGAGGTTCATCCCCTGGCTCTGCCTGTTCTTCATCCTCGCCTCCATCGCCTTCCGTCTGTCCGTTGCCGACCAAGTACACGATCGCTTCGGATGGGACATCTGGATCCGAAAGACGGTGGCCTCGCGCACCGATAATATTTATATAGGTGTCCTCGCCGCCTGGGTGATGCACTACTACCCCAAGTTGTGGGAGCGTTACGCTGTCCCCTGTTTCATCCTTGGAGTGGCGATATTTGCTGCCACCCGCATCTTCCCGCGCACGCCAGGCACTTTCTATTATGATGCCTTGTACCTGACTATTTCCGCTCTCGCGATAGCCCTATGGTTCCCTTTGCTCTCGCGATGGAAGAGCTACAAGACCCGATTGGGCGGTTTCGTTGCACGCCTCAGCATCCTCTCCTATGCCATGTTTCTCACCAACCTGCTGTTGCTACAAATCCTTGAGACCAGTTTCCCGCAGTTCCTGAGCCGCTACGCGATAGCTTACTCCACCTACTGGCTGTTGGTTTTCATCTCTGCCTACCTGCTTTACGTCCTCGTGGAGAAGCCTTTTGCCCGATTGCGGGACAGAATCATTTGTTAAATTCGACCTTAACCCCACATCGGAGTTAAGTCGGACTTACATCGGACTTACATCGGAGTTAGAAATTTGGCCGAAATGTTAAATCGGGTGTCATGGTGTCACGGTGTCACGGTGTCAAAGTGATTTTGGCTTGCAGCATGTCGAAAACGACTTTGACACTTTGACACTTTGACCAGAATGACACCGCGCTATAGCGTAACGGCTCGAAATGGGCGTTGCGCGTTGCAGCGTTGCAGTTAAAAAACGCGAAGAAAAATATGGCACGCAGAAATCGAAGATTCAACGAAGTTAATACGCTGAATTATGTGAAGCGCAAAGCGATGCGAAACAGGCATCCAGCAGGTTTCTGCGGATTCTGAGAGTTCTGCGTGAGAAAAACCATCGCGGTCCGATGCGGATAGTAATTCGGCCCGGTCATTTGGTCATTTGGTCAAGATGCACTATTAGCAAAGAAAACGAGAATATATTTTGAAAATCGAAATTTTTTGAACAAAAAGTTTTGGATTACGGAATTTTTGTATTTTTGCAACCGATATGAGAATAGTGTCACATAGAAAACTGGTCGAATTTTACGAATCGGAAGGTCATGGAGACTCGAAGACGGCTTTGGAACGTTGGTATGACATCGCAGAAAAAGCAGAATGGAAGAATCTGTCTGAAATAAAGATGGACTTCCCTGCAACGGATTATGTCGGCAATCAGCGTTATGTATTCAACATCAAGGGCAATAAGTATCGGCTTGTTGTCGTGGTGAAGTTCACAATAGGTCACATCTTCATCCGATATGTAGGCACTCATAGCGATTATGACAAAATTGATGTTTCAACCATATAAAATTGGTTCATTATGAGCAAGATAACCAAAGAACAATATGAGTTTGCACTGTCGAGGATTGAAGAATTGCTTCCTTTGGTCACTGACGACACGCCAGCCAACGACCGCAATGCGGTAGAATTGACAATGATGTCGGATGTTGTTATCGAATATGAAAAGGAGCATTTCCCGATAGAAAAACCGTCTGTGGCCGAGTTGATAGAACTGTCGCTTGAAGAAAAAGAGATGACCCAGAAACAACTCGCCATGTTAATCGGCATAAGCCCCTCGCGCATTAACGACTATGTTTCCGGCCGTTCGGAACCTACATTAAAGATTGCACGGCAACTGTGCCGCACTTTGAACATTACGCCTGCGGCGATGCTGGGGTGCTGAAAGGCGATAGCTTTTCATTAGACCGAGTTACAGCGTTACAGCATTACAGTTCGGAACGAGCGTTGCGCGTTGCAGCGTTGCAGTTAAAACCCGAAGGCGGTCATTTAGTCATTTAGTCATCAGTCAAAATCGGTACCGAAACCGAATACCATTTTGACCTCTGCTACAGTTGCTACAGTTACAGTTAAGAATACACAGTGGGGATGGCGGCTCATCCTGTCCTCATGGGCAGCGAAAGGAATTCCGTCTTGCTGCTTCCAGCACCGCCACTTGCTGCAAGGCTTTTTGCTTTTTTTACTCGTTTTCATTCAATTCATCATACAAGCGATACTTAAATGAGGTGTCGCAAATCGCGACTGTGGTAGTTTCTGCAAGCCTTGCAAAACGATTTTCCTTGTTCTTTTGCCGAAAAAGAACTTGTTTTGCATCCTGAAACACTAAAACCGATGGAAGCAATCAACAACGAAGAAAAACAGACAAAAGCGTTGCTCGACAACTTGTTTGAGGAAGTACGTGCCTTCAGATACGCCAAGGAGGTGAGGGCCTTGTTCGACTACTGCCGCCGAATGCAGCATCTCTCGGCATACAACGCCGCTTTGGTCTATACCCAACAGCCTGGCACCCAACTGGTGCTTTCCGCCAAGCAATGGTATCATGAAGGCCGTCTGGTCAAGCCCAATTCACGTCCCTTAATCATACTGCTTCCCTTCGGCCCCGTGGGCTTTGTCTACGACATAGCTGACACGGTCCCCATGCTTGGAAAAGACTCTGATTATATTTGGGAACAACTGCTTGACAAATACATCAACCATCCGTATGCCTTGAAGCACCACGACCTCATTGGCTTCGGACCTGAGCTGGAAAACCTTACCTACAACTTGCCTTTCTTCGGTATCAAGTATGAGATGATGAAGGCCGGTAGCTCGCTTGGGGCCAATATCCAGGTGTACTACAATTCACCTATCGATGTGCCCATCAGAAAAAGAAACAATACCGAGAATTTGAAGTACAGCAGTTATTTCTGGTTAGGTGTGAACGATAATGCGGGAGTGACTGAGGAGCTTGCCGCTTTGGTTCACGAGCTTGGTCATCTTTTTTGCCACCATCCTTACATCGACGACAGTTGGTGGAAGCCCAGAAAACTTAGCGAAAACTCACGTGAATTTGAGGCCGAATCCACCGCTTGGCTGATATGTTCCCGCTTGGGCTTCGATAGCCGAAGCGTGGAATATCTGTCACAATATAAAGATGACGAGGAAATACCTCCTGTCAGCTTCGAGAGCATCTTCCGAGCTGCAAACCAAGTGGAGAACATGGTCAAGCAACGTCTATCCTATAAAGATGGCTATCTGTACAAGTACGACAAAAACTTCAAAAGAATGGCTGACGAAAAGGCGGCGACGATAAAGGCGAAAGAATAAACGAGTATGAAAGAACGAATTTCTCAGCATAACTCTGAGAAGTAGTCGGAGAATTATTCCCGAATAGCTTCTGCAAGCCTTTTCAGCACTTCAACGAGCTACTACAATAGTAGAAATTCTGTTCGGCTTATAGCCACCGTGTCGGGCTTCACATTCACACTCATCTACAATAGTAGAAATTCTGTTCGGCTTATAGCCTTCCACCAGTTCCAGCACCTTGTCCTTAATCTACAATAGTAGAAATTCTGTTCGACTTATAGCCTTTCGTGGCGCGAGCAGAAATACGGTTGATCTACAATAGTAGAAATTCTGTTCGGCTTATAGCCCTTTGTGGTTGTATTCAAGCCACATTGATCTACAATAGTAGAAATTCTGTTCGGCTTATAGCCGTGGAGCGCGTGATTGACGGAACCTATATCTACAATAGTAGAAATTCTGTTCGGCTTATAGCCCGGCTTGAAGTGGCAGGCATCGGGTAAATCTACAATAGTAGAAATTCTGTTCGGCTTATAGCCTCGTGAATGTCGGCACGGCACAATCTCATCTACAATAGTAGAAATTCTGTTCGGCTTATAGCCCACATCTCTCACTCTACGACCTTATCTCATCTACAATAGTAGAAATTCTGTTCGGCTTATAGCCTCTATGCGTTTGCAAAAATAATACTAAATATTGAATAAACAAGTAATTATGCAAGATTTCAATGAACAAAAGAGAGACGTTCTATCCCCACCCATTCCATCATTAGAAAACAAACGTTTAATAATCAACATTTTGCCACGACAAGACACTATGTTTAAATCATGGTTTGCTAAAAGTAGACAACATCGCAATCTCGGTGTATAGCATTACCATATTTCTTTATTTTGGCATTCCCAATATCAAAGATCACTACACTGTCGGCTCCGGAGAAATGCTTCGAAAAGCCGTTCTCGATTTTCACGATGATATTGTCGATCACGCGCGAGGTATTGTTTACCTCATATACAGAAAACTGCAATCTTATCGCCCCGTTTTTTGTGAGCATTTTCGAGAAACGATTTCTTAGTTTATCATCTGCTATATCGTAACTTATTATCATCATTGGAACTCGAATCTTGGATAATCACACATATCACTTTGCCTCATGAAGCACCTATAATAGGATTGAATGAATTTGAACACTTCCGATTTGAAGGGAATCAATGCGTCAAAGAACACTTTGCAGTAATCAGAGTTTTTCTGGACTTTCAGTTTATATTCTCCTTTTATCACATCAAAATCTTTCTCCGAAAACTGCTTCCTATTGAAAGCCGTCCTGACAGTCCTGTCGACGATACACCTAAATGGCTCCATCAAGTCACAAACTAACGATTTCCTTTTGAACCACAATCGGTGATAAACACCAACGTATGGATCAAATCCAAACATACGCACAAAACATTCAATATAATTGAACAGGATAGTATATCCTATATCCAATGTCGCATTGATGGCATCGCATTTTATGCGAGGTTTTCTTGTTTGCCAATCCAGATCTTGAAAGAGTGCCTCAAAATAACACCTCGATGCCAATCCCTCGATGCCCATCACACCGTTGTATTGGTCAACTACTTTTAGCTTTTGCAAACAATCCCTGCAATACTCGACGGCCGATTTAGTCAATTCATCTGTTTTGCGCGTCTTCTGAATTGCCACAATCTGATTGCTTATCTTGTTTTCAACAAGAATCTTGGCAATAGAAATATCCTCTTTGGGAAACTGATATTGTTCCTGACGAAGTAGGTAATTTGCATCCGCAGCATTGGCCCAATAAAATACCGGCCTGAAACTTTGGTTAACGACTATAAGTGCCACGTTGAACTTCTTGCACTTGTCAATTAAGGGAGTCGTTATTCGGATGTGCCCAATGATAAACAATGCCAGAATCTTTTGGAAAGGCAATTTCGTCAACGTCTTTGACTCTTCGGTATCTTCAAGCAGCAATTCACCATTGCTCACCCGCAAATCCCTTTCATGAATGCAGTTAATGACATAAATCGACCTATATTCGATATCCTTGTTAGTAAACATTGTTTTCTTCGGTTTTATCACAAAGGTTGCAATAAATACAATGGCAGCATTTGTTGGGATTGGCGACAAAAGGGGTTGCTGGGTCGTATTCCCTGAATGCTTGTATGAAGTTCATCAACTCCTGCTTGTCATCAGTTGTTGGCAGGTTTATCGGGATAGTCTTGTTCGTCGATATTTCATAGAAAGCAATATCATCCACCTCGTAGCCCATTTCAACCATGCAAAAGTACTGCGCCCATAGCTGATATATCTGACCTTGATAGATTTGCTTGGGTTGATACTTGCGCTCAATCAGCTTCTTCTCCTTTTTACGGTAGACATCAATCTTGCCCATCACTCCCAATTGCTCTGACATCACGGGCAATGCAAGGATTTCATCTTTTCTGTTGCTTGATGTTTTGGTATCGACTGGCTCATGGGCCAACTTCCCTTTGGTTTGTGGCGTAGCGTGATACAAACCTTCGTCCGTATCCATATACACATTGTGCAGGTATATGGAATACGGACAAAAGATGTAGTCGTTGAGGGTGGATATGGAGATAAGGTCCTCCATTATTACTTCTTTCTGCGTTTTCCAGTTTGTGTTTTTTTGTCTTCTTCCTTTGCACTACGCAACGCGAATTGGGGCAATTCTTTCTCCCATTGTTCTTTATTTAAAAGCCACAAATCCCACTCTCGGTCAGAGACGAACAAGTCTAAATCCGATGATTCTTTTCCGTCTTTTTTTGTCTTTGGCCGTCCACGTTTTATCCAATACTTAATGTGTGCATCCATAATCAGGCCCTTTCGAGCGATATTGAACGCACCGTTGGCATCAGCATCCACTATCAATTCCAAATCGCCGTTGTTTTTATTATTCCTCGTGTCAAAGTGTTCCCCGTTATTATTGCGTACTGGCGAATACAAGAAATTGTAGTCTTCCTTTTTTAAGCCTGAATTGCGTATTTGCTGAATCAAGTCGAGAGCATATCGCAACGATTGCCATGCAGTTTCACTTCTACCCTCAACCTTTAGCAGATCCAAACCTTGATTCACCTGTTCCTTGAACGATGTTCTTTTATCGAAATTGGCAAAAAGATCATCAAGAATTTTTACCACATCAATTTGCTCTGGTATCCAGATATTTTTGTCTAGCTGTATCTGCTTCTTGTTTTGGAAACGTGGTAACGATTGGCCGTCTTTGCCCGAATATATTCGCCAAGTATGTCCAGCATGTGATTCGGTGTATTCAAAGTAATAGTCTTTGCCATCAAAGCCGAAATCGTCAAATTTTTCAAGAATCTCTTTTTTGATATCTTCCTCTTTACCATTCTTGATGTAAATAGTTTTACGCCATCCTGTGGCAGGGTCTGTTATAGAGGTGTAGTTGGCACGGGTGTACAACATTACGCCAAACTGTTTCTTACCCTCAATATCTTGATAGTTGCTGACAGGTGGTGTTAGTTGTAAAGCCTTGCTAACCGAACCCAATTCACCAGGCTTGGCTTCTTTATCCACCACAAAATTAAGCTTCTTAGCAAGAGCCAGCTCCAAATTCTGATATACCTGCTTTTCAATCTTCTGGCGTCCACGCTTCATTTCAGTACTCAAGTCTTCCAGGACAATAAATGCGTGTGGGGCAATTTTGTTGCCGTCTTTAATGGTTTCTTCCACCAAGCGGTGTACCACATGTGAGATATAACCCGCTTTCAAATCCTTGATTTTGTTTTGCTGCTGCCAATTCTTTTTGGCTATAAGACGCTCGTCAGCAACTGCCTCTAATTTTTGCACATAGTCTGTTTTGTGTTCAACAATCTTACCATCTTTGTCTTTTGATGTTGCAGAAATAATGTCATGGTGTTTGCATTTGACGATATGGCAATCCCTGTCTATTGTGCAACAATATACAAGGTGTTTCTCACCACGGTCGATACCGATAAATTGCAGATTGTCAGATTGTTGAAGATTATCAGTTATTATAGTATTGACTAACGATTCGGAACTTGTTTTTGCCTTGAAATTAATCGTAATTGGACAATGAAACAAGTATTTTGGTTCTCCATAAAAACGATTGTCTTTGATGATATTGTGTTTCACATCCTTAATAATTGCCCTTCTGTCGTCAATATACATTTGCGCTTCTGCGGAGATTGTCTCCAGTTGGTCATTGACATACGCATAGATTTCTCTATAAATCGATTCTGGAATCGTATTTCCGTCACAGTCTCTCCTGTTTACTAGTTTAGAACCAATAATATGCTTAACTCTTGACTCTTTTGCAACGGGTTTACGCACAAATATTTCAGCACCTTGCCCGTCTAATTTGAAAACAACATTTTGCATGTTCGTTTCTTCAAAGAGCATCTTCCAATATAAAGTATGCAAGTTTTCTTTCCCAGTAGAACCATTACCGCCATCTTTCCCTGTTGAAAAATCCTTGTTGTAAATCTGAAACAAATAAAACTTATCCATTGAACACAATTTCTCGAAATCAATGCTTTCAAATGTGATTTCATAACAAGCATTTGTGGTATCTTTGTAAAACTCAGATAATGTAGTGTATTCGTCTGTACTTCGCCAGATAGTCCTGAATTTATCCTTGAATGGCGATAAAGATTCATGCAATAGCGCACATTTTTTATAGTATTCAATTAAGTTATGCCGAAACTTGGGATGTTCATCAAGAAATTTATCCTTTTTCGACTCCGAAAGTGTTCGATATTCTTTATAGTCATCAATAATTGTGTCAATTGGAAGATTGTATTTTTTTACTGCGGGAGCAAGGTTATCTCCCTTCGAAAAAATAAATAGGCGAGGAAAGTTTTTATAATCCATTTTCTGCTGCTTATAAACAAGTCTTTTAGCAGTGCTATGGGTAGATGCTTCCAATTCTTTTATCTCATCCTCATTCAATTTATCATTTACTACAACCAAATAATAATCATTCCCACATATCACAATAAATGCTCCACTTTTTGAATAATCATTATCCCAACCATTTTCTTTCAAAAACGAACTGCTATCAAAATTCAACTTCAACTTGTTTTCTTTTGCATCGTCTTGTTTTTTCTTAGTCAGATAGTTGCGGACGAGATCATACCATTTAAACCACCGTGCATCTTCGTTGTAAAGCAAGTTGCTCAGTGCCTGTTCCATCGTTACGTTGGGTATGCTGCCTTTCATTTTGCTTTTGCGTACTGCAAAATAGCGCACAATTCGCATGGCATCGGTTGCTGCCTCAAGCCATTCTTTTATTTGTTGTATGTTTTCGTCTTCCTCTCCTCCCTGATTATTATCGTCTTTGTATTTCTCCAAAGCAACAATCTTGTCTGAATCTTCAAGAAAAATATTAATACTATGCTCAATATCATGGCATATAAGATTGATTAGATTTTTACTTGGGGTCCGTGCTTTATCCAAAACGCCACGATACTCGTTAGCCTCATCCTCCTTGAATAGTGATTCTTTGAAGAGATATTCCGATTGTTCAGTGTCCAAAACGGCAAACAATCCAGACAATTCTACAGCATCCCGCAGCTTAATAGGTTCTTCCCGATTCTTATCGTATGTGGCACAGGCGTTTTTCTCTTTTAGTTTGTCTTTGATACTGTGCCAATTGGCAAAATAGAGGTTGGATATTTTTTTGACAGCAGTACTCGACATATAGATACCATCCCAATTGTCACACTCTTTCAAGAACTTAATAAAGGCTGGAATTGTCTTGATTTCCAATTCGCTGTCATCCTCATTAAACATTATTTCACCAACTTCTTTAGCCTTTTGAAGAAGGCACTTCAAATCGTTGTCGTTTTGCAAAATTTCAAATAGCGTTTTCTTTTCCCCACAGCCAATCTGTTTCTTCAATTTCTCGAACTCATCTACCTTCTTGAACTCTTTCTCCTCTCGACGTGTCTGGTTGTATAGATTTATCAACAAATTGTAATTCCCAATGATGCGATTATACTCTTCAATTTGCGATTGAGCAAGACAGTCGTTAAAATGCTGAATATGGAAGACGGTTTTGGTAATGGACTCTGCTTCGATTTCTTCTCCTTGAGCATTTTTAATCTTAGTTTCGCGATTATTGTTTTTCAGATATTGGTAAATACGGAGATATTCTTCTCTGGACTTTTCAAAACGTAATACATTGTCACAAAAGGTAGGCAAGTTTTCATGAACAATACGTGTAGCAACTGCGGTAGATTGCTCCTTGTCAATTGTATAATAATTTCCTCGATTTGTATTGTATCCATCCAGATAACCCCAAAAGCCTTTGAATTGTTCAAGATGTTCCCTTAATTCATTTTCTCCCAAATCACTTGCTTGTGCAAATTCTTTTACATTAGCAATTAGATAATTAAGCACCTTTGCATCTGTCAAACATTCAAATAACTTTTCTTTTTTTGTTTTGATTGCTTTTCCGTCCTTTTGTGCTTTAGCTATTTCTTGTACATAGTATTTGCCTGCGACTTGAAATGCCTCACCGATTGCTTTCCTCAATTCCTTTTCCATATTATCTTTAACGGCTTTGTTTTGATATGCCTTAAAGTATTCCAAAAAGTCAATGTCCTTCGCATCCTCGAGCAACGCTTTTTCAATGAACTTCTCATGCAGTTTATCCATTATTGGCTTAATGATCAAATAGGCATCCTTGATTTTCTGATCTTTCACAAACAAGTTATTGCCCTCTTTGACATCAAGGTCAGTATTTTTCAGTTCTTCAAACCATTGCTTAAAAGTTTCCGCTGTTTTGCCAATTGGTTTCAATTCAAACCTCAATGTTTTCGACAATGAGTAGAGATTGGTAAAATTATCGAAATTATTCATATCGTTTAGTTTATTATGATTTGCATCAACCCAGAGTATGCCTACAACCCCTTCAAGGATGCCTTCATCGTAATGTTTTCCCTAGTTTTCCCTATCGACTTCAATTCGAAGCGAAGGGTTTTCGATAAAGAGTACAAACCCGTGAAGTCTGAAAATGTATTCATTTGTCTGTTTTGCTATTTGTTATTCTCATTTGCAAAAATACAACATAAAACAATATGCTCTGCATTGCAAGCCTTGCAAACCGTTTTTCCTTGCGCGTTCAGCTTGATTGTGCTTTATTTGCACCCACTTAAACAGCAATCAACATGAAAGCACAAACTGAAGAAACAAGGAAACTATCGTTCGTATGCAGCCGCACTGAACTTTACAAAGTTCTTTCGACGGTAAAAATGAAGAAAACCGCAAAACTCACCATCACCACTCGCTTGGCTGAACATTTGGTAATCCTGAAAACCAACTATTATGAAATCCCTGTCCCATGCATCGAGTGCTCAGGGAAGGATGCTTCATTCAGCATATTGCTTTTCGGCATGAAAACCCTTTGCGAACTATCCACCAACGATGTCATTCACTTTTCGTTGGAAGGTGAAACGCTACAAATCGATACAACTTTCTTGAACGCAAAGTGAACATATAAACAACACAACTATTACAAAAATAGAACAAAATGAAAGATTTTATTGAACTTCACGACACAAACAACGACAACCAACCGGTTATTATCGCCAAAAAATGGATTGCAACGGTTGAAACAATTGATTCTAAAACTAGAGCAGTCCGTTTAAGCTTTATTCGTGATATAAGAGACAATAATAGCCGTATGTACGAAATTCAAGCAGAAGAGACCTATGACGAAATAAAGAAAATGTTATTGATTGAGTGATTTCATTTCTGAAACACAACAGCGGTAATAGGACGTTCATCTTTTACAATTCACACAGCCATTCGACCAAATTGCGAGGTAGGGTGATGCGCTTCACGCCGCTCTTCGTGCCGGTGATGCAGTAGCTATGGGACAGACTGGGGGCGATCTGCTTCACGAAGGCTTCGCGGATGCGTGAGCATTTCTCGTTGATGGCGTTGTCGGTAGGGTTGGTCAGCTTGTCGAGACTGCCGTCAATCACGTCAGGACTTGTCCGCTTGCTAATCTTGTTGTAAATGTGGCGCATCTCATCGCGGTAATCCACCAACTCCTTGAAAAGGATTCCCTCAGGGTGTCTCAGGAAAAGCAGGAACACCGTTTTGGGCAGCGGTGTCATTGCGATGTTCAGGTTGCCGTAGTCTGGCAGCAGGATGTCGTAGTCAGGTGTGACGACCAGCCGGCTGAGTTTCGACTCCACTGGCACCATGCATTTCAACACGAACTCGGCAACACCCTCCTTGTGAAGTCGATCGACAATCATCCTCACCTCGCGGCTGATGTCTTCTTCCGAGAAGTTCCCATCAGCCTCACTCAGCTTTGTCTCATAGAGCGAATACAATGAGTCGTCGTCCTTTTTGAAGGATATTGAGTAACGGATTTCATTTTCATGTAAAATAGGACTTTGACTGAATTCACCAAACAAACAGGACTTGTAGCCGACCAGCTGCACGTCAAGCGGTATCTTGTCCAGCGGAGCCAGTGGGAAGAAGCGGTAGGTGGCGGGCTTGTTTTTGTCCTTACGGAAGAATCCAGCACCCAGACGGCGGTTGTTGCCTTTCAGCAGTGGCTTCAGCAGATCGTTTCCAGGAAGGTTTAAGGGCTCGCCTCTCCAATTGGGGAAGAGGTAACGCACTTCACGCTCGCTGAGCGAGCCGCTGATTTCGGGGATGTAGCACAATTCGTAGCCGAGCTCGTGGAACCATTCTTTGAGGTCGTTGAGGTGAGTGGCGATGTGAGTCGAGATGTCGGAGTTACCCTTAGGGTCGTAATAGACCACCTGCGAACTGCCCAGAAGGAACAACTCGTCCTTGATTAGCAGCTCGATTTCATTGGGGCGGATTTGGGGTGATGTCTGCATGATGGATTCTTCTTGGAGACAAAAATACAAAAACTTGGAAAAACAAAGGAAAAAAAGTTCTACCTGTCTTCTATGTGATACGCAGGACATATCGTTGGCAAGGTGTGCTCGTAATTTCCAAGTTGTTCAGCGGATAGCCCAACCTCAGACATTCCAATATCGTTTCTATCGCTAGCTGCTTCACTTCTTGATTCAAGCTCTGCACATACTGGAGAGCGTCCCCAAAAACCTTCCTGTCTAAAGTCATAACTGCATAACTGCATAAGTTCAAGCAAAAGCCACCCCGAATCGGACATTTTAGAACCTCGTGAGTTTGGTACAAGCAAACTAGGAGTTTGGTGCCGCCAAACTGGAAGTTTGGTACCGCCAAACTTGGAGGGTGGCTTTTCTGGTCGAAAACCCCATGCCGTCCCTATTCAAAAAGCTGAAGATTTCCGCCTATATTTCCCATTATTGATCCATCGTCTCATTTTTTGTAGTAGTTTTGCCGGAAATTGATTATTAAACCATCTTTCATGAAAGTCCACTTAACTCATACTTATGCTTTCTTCATTGTCCTGTCTCTCTTGTTGCTTGCGAACAATATGGAAGCCCAAGAGCCCCCTCGGGTGCTCTTCATCGGCAACAGCTATATGCAAGCCAACAACCTCCCTCAAATGGTGGCCGACATTGCCCTGAGTATGGGCGAGCGACTGGAGTATCAAAGCAACACCCCAGGGGGCTGCACCTTCGAGATGCATTGCCACAACGCGTCAATGACGATGATCTGCGAAGGAGGCTGGGACTTTGTAGTGATGCAGGAGCAAAGCCAACTGCCAGCGTTCCCATTGGATTCGGTTGAGTTGTATGTGTTTCCCTTCGCCCAGCAGCTGGTGGACTCCATCTATGCCCATAACCCCTGTGCCGAGCCGATGTTTTTCATGACCTGGGGCCGCAAGAACGGCGATACCGAGTTTGGCTACCCTCCGATGGACACCTACGAGGGTATGGACAGCCTGCTCTATGCGCGTTACATGAAAATGGGCGAGGATAACGATGCCTCGGTGTGTCCTGTGGGCCGCGTGTGGCATTACCTTCGCGACCATCATACGGAAATCGAGCTCTACACGCCTGATGAGAGCCATCCTTCCCTATCGGGGAGCTATGCCTCCGCCTGCGCTTTTTACACGATAATCTTTGGTCGCGACCCCGACAGCATCGTGTATAACGCCGGTCTCAACGAACATAAAGCCCGTGACATACGTTCTGCCGTGCATAAGGTGGTATATGACTCCTTGGAACGATGGAGGCGGCCTTTGCCTCAGGCGGGGTTTGTCGTAGACAGCACAGACTTCCTCAACGTGCAATTCGTGAGCAAGGGCAAACGGTTCCACGAGCAACAATGGATTTTCGGCGACGGCGACACCTTGCAGTCTAACGACACGATGGTTTGGCACACTTATCCCCACGGCGGCACCTATCTGGTGCAGCAAATGGTGAGGCGTCATTGTATGACGGCCAACATCATGAGATTCATCCGCATGGAGGCACCCTCGGTAGGCATAACCGAAAAAGATGTGCTTGCAGGAATCTCCGTCAGTCCCAACCCAGCGGATAACATTGCGGTGTTGCAACTCCCCGAAGGAATGCAGGCTGAGGTTGCACTCTACAGCGATGATGGACGGGAACTGTGGCGCAAAGTGACGAGTGATTCCCACAACAACATCGCGTTGCAAGGACTGCCCAAAGGACTCTACCTACTACAAATCGCAACACCCGAAGGCACTGTTTGCCGCCGAATCGTCAAACAATAAGGCATGAAAACGCGAACCGAAAGCCGAGAAAAGTTTGTAATGCACTTTTCTCATCATTCTTGCTTTCAATAATTTATGATTTAATTTTCCCAAAAAAGTTTGTAATCGGCCTTTCAGTTATACTTTGACTCGATGAAATGCGTTATTTTTGCGGTCACTACCAATTTGAAGTGCCGTAATAAAGTATATCTAAAATAAAAGTTATGAAAACAAGCAAGACATTCAGCATCGCACTGGGACTGCTTCTGATAGCCTCCCTTGCCTCGTGCAAAAAAGAAAAGACCGGCAACTACATGCCCAAGAAGAAAATCCAACAGATGTATTACGCCGACTACGGTGAAGAGAAACAACCTTTCCAACATTGGGACTGGGACGGCGACAAACTCAGCTCCATCACCCACTACACCGACATCGACATGAAAAGCGACAAATGGATTGAGAACTTCACCTACGAGAACAACCGTATCACTCGCGTGGACAACTACACCAACTCAGAGTACATCACCTACGATTACGACGGCGACCACCTGAAGACCGCCACCGTGTTCTACGAAAACACCATCGTCTGCACCTGGTCCATCAGCTACGACGGCAACCACATCAGCAAGATGAGCGGGATTTTGTATGAGGCAAAGAAAAACGGTCACGAAATGAAACTCAACCCCTTGACGCACCTGCTGCCCCACAACATCTGCACAAGGGTGGTCAAATGCGAGCAGAAGACGGCTCAACAACACAAAGGTGACGCCATCAATATCACCCTGCTGCTCACTTGGAATAATGATAACATCAACAAGATTGTCTACACCGGCGAAGGTGAATACATCGACTTCCAGATGCAGTATGACGACAAGAACTGCCCCTTCTACGGCTTTCTGGGCAGCCTTGAAGACTATCTGACGAACTTCAGCACCGGACACACTGGCTTCACTCGTCACAACGTGACCGCCATTATCCTTAACGAAGACTATTACAGCGATTCCATCTGCTACGCTTACCAGTACGACAAGGACAAATACCCCATCCTGCAGACCATGTATTACAACGACGACCCCGACTACAAGCAAGTACTCTATTTCGAATATTAAAAACCTTACCGATATGAAAAAGACCTGTTTACTGACCCTGATGGCAGTCGCCCTGTTTGGGATGCTCTCCTCATGCAAGCCAATTGACGACCCGAGCCATCTGACCAAACAAGTGAAGTTGGTCACTGCCGAACCGAGCCATATTGCTGCCCGCACTGCCACTTGCGGCGTGGAGGTGACTGCCGAAAACCCAGGACTGCTGCTTGAAATTGGCGTATGCTGGAGCCTGTCGGCCAACCCCACTGTCGACGATTTTGTCAAGAAGAGCAACAAATGCTCAATACCTTTCAGCTGCATGCTGACCAATCTGGAGCCCAACACCCAATATTATGTACGCGGCTTCGCCAAATACGGCACAGAATACTGCTACGGAAGTGAGAAGACCTTCACCACCCTCGACAACAACAACCCGAATTACTCGCCTATCACCACTCCTGAGGCCATTGACATCACCTACAGCAGCTTCGGTTGCCATATCGCCGTCGAACCTTTAGGGCTTACAAACTGGTTCGTCGGTGTGTGTTACAGCCGTGAGCCAGAATTCACCTACGAAGATGCCGAAGGGTCTGCATTAGACGAATACTCCATCGAAGAAGAGGTGTACGAAGCCGATATCTATTGCTATGACTTGATGCCCAACACCCAGTATTATTACCGCGCTTTTCTTTTCTATCGCGACGAATATACCAACGAATACATTTTCTATTATGGCGACATTCGCAACTTTACCACACCTGAGGTGCCTTTTGTGCTTGAAGCGTACACCTATGCCCCTGATTATTACTGGGGTGACTACTATATGATTGCCAGAGGCGGCGTATACTGCACCATGCCCCAACTAATCAACCAACTTGGCTTTTGCTACAGCAAGACCAATGCCTATCCGCAGTACGACTCTGACCTTTACACCATCGCAGCCTCACCCACTGGTAACAGCATGAATTTCGATTTCAGCAGTTACATCAACAACCTGTCGGCCAACAGTAAGTATTACGTCAGAAGCTACGTCCGCTACAAGACCGACAGCATCAAGTATGGAGACGTGGTATCAGTCAACACCTTTAAATAAGACTGGCAGGAATGAGAAGCAGCGACAAGACACGAACCCTACTCATCGCTTTGGGCATCGTTGTCTGCTGCCTCATCGGCCTACCTAACCTATACGACAAGTTTATGATTGCCAGATTTGTTGCCGCTGCAACAGGTCTGGCGATCGTTTTTCTTTTTGCCCCTTTCAGCAAACGACACTGGCTGATTCCACACACCCCGGTGTTCTACGTCTATCTGCTGTTTATCCTCCTCTGCGGCTGCTCTATCCTTTGGGCCACCAACACTGCTGAGGCGGTTTTTGCTTTTGCCTGCCTGCTGCTTAACCCTCTTATTATCATTGTCTTTTACAGCGGATTGTCGACAAACTGCCACTTTACCCGAAAGATGCTTTGGATGAGCGCCGCTGTTGTTCTTTCGGTGTATCTGCTGTTTGCTGTCGTCCAACTATTTCACGTCGAGAGTCTCAGTTTCGAGCAACTCTATCGCGTCAGCGGCATCAACGGGCACAAGAACCTGATGGCCATTATGCTGTTTGTCCTGTCAGCCTTCTTGTTCACGGCTTTTCCTATTTTTAAGGGCCGGCTTCCCAAACTGCTCTCCGTCTTTTTGTTTGTCCTTGCCATTGCCGTTATCCTCTTGCTGAAATCGAGGGCGGTACTGCTGAGCTTGCTTGTTGCTGGCGGTTTTTTCGGGGTGATGATGCTCCTTCGTCATTACAGGTTCCCCCATACACGTCGTCTGACAGCACTCGTCGTGTCCATAGCACTTGTCTATGCCTTCCTCACCATAGGGTTGCGCTGGTTTGCCGACCGCTCCGTCCCGCATTCCTCAGCAAAAAGTGAAATCGAGACCAAGATGACCAGTACCTCTTCGCTGGTGGAACGCTGCCAACTGTGGGACAAGACCTATTGCATTGCCGACCAGCATCCCTTTGCAGGCTGCGGCATAGGCAACTGGCAGATACATTTTCCTGATGCAGGGCTCAAGGGGCTCTATCGTGCCGATGTGTGGAACGTGAACTTCACCAAACCGCATAACGAATACCTCGGGGTGCTCTCAGAGACGGGTTATCTCGGACTGCTTCTTTATATCGTCTTCCTCGTTTCCTTGGTCACTTGCGCCATTTTCAACTTATGTAAAACCCAAGACAGGAAAGAATATTTGTACGGAGTCCTGGTATTGAGTATCTTCGTGGGCAGTTGCGTGAATGCCCTCTTCGACTTCCCGAACAGCCGCATCGAACATATTATCTGGAAGGGAATCCTGATGGCTATCCTGCTGAAAATCATAACCCAAGGCAGACAGAAACCTATCGGAAAAGGCTGGAATTATATGCTTTCGTTGCTCTCCGTCCTATTGGTTATCATCGGTGTATTCCGCATAAAAGGAGAGCGAAATTCCTTTGAGATGCAACAGGCTTTGCGGGCCAACGACTGGAAAAAGGTAGAGCAATACAGCCACCAAGCCCAATCCGCTCTTTATTCCCTCGACCCCGTCGGGCTGCCGATAATCTGGTACCAAGGCAAAGCGGAAAAGCAAATGGGAAACCAGCAATCCCTCAACAGCTTCCGCAAAGCTTACCGCCATGCTCCCTATTGTAAGGAAAACCTCAACGACCTCGGGCTGGCAGAATATTATACCACCCACAACCTCAGCAAAGCGGAGTTTTATCTCAACGAAGCCATCCGCATCAGTCCCAACTACCTCTACCCCTACCTCAATCTGGCCTATATCTATTTATCGGTGAACCAACCGCTGAAAGCCAAAGAAGTGGCTGACCAAATCTACTTCGACGAACATAAGCGCGAGGTGATGAAAGCCGATGCTGTTTTCTTTGAGCCTTTCAACACCGATGCCGTCCGACAGAAAATCGATGCCGACTATCAAGCCACGATGCTATTGCACAAAACTATTCAAGACAAGTTGCAGGACCTACCACAATAATCCTTACTTTTGCCGTGAAAAACGGCTAAAACGAATCATTATCACCACGAAAAAGAAGAAAGTCTGCCCGATGAATGTCGAAGTAAACAAGAATTCCCGCAAGCGGAAAAACGCCACGGAGTGCATCCTGTGCCAAAAGTGCAAAAAGGAATGTCCCGTGAAGGCGCTGAAATGATTTTGGGCTTAATTGTGCACCAGTTTCATCACTTTTACAGGCCGGTCTGAACCGACTTCCAACTTTGGGCATCGTGTTTCCTCCCCAGTATCCACGAAGCCACATTTCTCCATCACGCGGCCCGAGGCAGGATTATCAAGGAAAAAGTCGCCCCAAAGGACATTGAAGCCTTTTTCTTTGATGCAATGGTTGACGACCAATTGAAGGGCCTCTGTACAGATGCCTTCTCCCCAATAGGGACGGGCAATCCAATAGCCCACCTCGCATTGGTCATCGTCAATCTGCAAATTCGATGAGGCCGCTGGAAGATAACCCACGCAGCCGATGGCCTCACTTGTTTCTTTCAATACAACAGCCCATGTGTGGTCGTTTAGGAAGAAGTTGCGGATGACCTCCAAACTCTCTTCAACGCTTTTATGTGGCGGCCAACCAGCGCGAGGGCCCACTTCGGGGTCACTGGCATATTTGAACAGTGCCTCGGCATCGTCTTCACACCAAGGGCGCAATAGTATTCTATTGGTTTCCATTATTTCTACTTTTATTCCTATCATAATACTCCGCCGTGGCGGTGAAAAACACATCGCCACTGCTGTTAAGAGCGGTCTCAACGGAGTCTTGCACCACACCTATGATAAAGCCTATGGCGACGGCCTGCATGGCCACATCGTTGCCGATACCGAAGAACGAGCAGGCCATGGGAATAAGCAGCAACGAACCGCCAGCCACGCCTGAGGCGCCGCAGGCACCGAGGGTGGCGATAAGTCCCAGAAACACAGCCGAAGCGAAACTGACCTCCACACCTACGGTATGTGCCACAGCGAGGGCAAAAACAGTGATGGTCACGGCGGCACCATCCATATTAATGGTCGCGCCCAAAGGAATGCTTACAGAATAGAAATCCTCATCAAGGCCGAGTTTCTTGCACAGTGCCATGTTGATGGGGATATTAGCCGCTGATGAACGTGTGAAGAAAGCATTCAAGCCGCTCTCCTTCAAGCAGGTGAGCAACAAAGGATAAGGGTTCTTCCGCAGCATGACAAAGGAAATGAGCGGATTGAAAACCAAGGTATTGATTAACATACAACCTACCAAGAGCAGCAGCAAATGACCGTATGTTGTGAAAACCTCAAGACCATTCTCAGACACAGCTGTGAAGACCAACCCGAGGATGCCGAACGGAGCAAACTCGATAATCCATTTCACCACTTTTGAAATCACTGTGGCAAAGTCGTGAACCACAGCAATGGTGGTTCTATTCGCCAATTTCTTGAGAGCAATACCTATGATAATGGACCAGAACAGAATGGCGATGTAGTTGGCATTGGCGATGGCCATGATGGGGTTGGTGAGCATACCCGTCAGCAGGTTGGTGAACACCTCAGACAGTGAGTCCACAGCATCTTCCATCTCGGGCACCTCAACCAACTGCAAAGTCACAGGGAACAAAAAACTGCCCACCACCGAACAGATGGCCGCGATGAAGGTACTCAACATATAGACTCCTATCAAAGCGGCAAAACGTTGCCCGTGTCCTTTGCCCGCCTTGGCAATGGACAAGGTCACTAACACTGCAACCAACACAGGGGCAATGCCTTTCAAGGCACTGACAAACATCCTGCCCAGTATGCCAATGCCCGTCCACGATGGCACCAACAACCCCAACACCGCACCGATGACCAGTCCGATAAAGATGCGTAATACCAAGCTGACGCTTGTGTATTTCTTGACGATTTGGGCGGCTTTATTCATGGCATGTTTTTGGAACTATGCTGCAAAAATACAAAAAAAGGAAAAACGGTATAATTACAGCAGACTGAAAAAAAAATGTTTCTACGATAGCGAAAACATGACGATTAAAACAAAAATATCTATTTTTGCATTGCGAAAAATTCGTTACGAAAAGTTCGTGATGAAAACACCTAGAAACTGTGGTAAGGTAGAATGAAAACAAATTGATAATCAGTTTGTTTTTCATGGATTTGAGGAACTATATAGCCTTGATTTCTTGTAGAAAAACTGGGAAATCAGGGCTAATAAACCACGTTTTTATTCAAATTTTCTCACTTTCAACACGCATACTTCGAATATCCTGAATATTGCTGATGATACTGATGAGCCCAATGGTAATCAACAATGAAAGCGCTGTGGCGGTAAGGAGCCGTGAGTTGGCGGCAAGCCAGGAGAGCCAGCCTGTTTGCACTCGGAAGGTGAACAAAGGAACGGTGGCAGGCGTGAAAAGCAAAAATGCTATGGTAACGGCTCCGCTGATGATGCCCACGACAAAGGCGACCACCAAAGCCATCTTGTAGCGACGAATCGTTGCCTCTTGGTGCTGTTTGATGTACTCCACGGCATCCAAACGCTTGTTGAGCGAGGCCATAAAGGCTTCGCTGTCATCGAATTGAGGTTTCTGGGCGAGGAAAAGATCCTCAAGGGCTTTGTCTTTGTTCATAGCTTCAGTTTTTCTTTCAGTTGGTCACGTCC
>CAMYYB010000032.1 GCA_947303335.1 uncultured Bacteroidales bacterium
CGGGAGACCGTGGGAAAGTAGCGCGCCGCCCACCCTAAACGGAATCCCCTCACCAATCTTGGCGAGGGGATTTTTGTTTTATTTGCTTCCTTGCTTTACATTTGCTTTTTTTCTTTACTTTTGTCTTTCAATAATTCTATTATGGCTTACAATAAAAGCTTAGGCAAAATCGGTGAAGATCTCGCTGTCCATTATCTCAAAGATAAGGGCTACGAAATCCTTGAAAGAAATTGGAGGGCGTATCGTAAGGAGATTGATATCATTGCGATTGATGGCAATGATATTGTTTTTGTTGAGGTGAAAACTCGACAAAATGCTGATTACGGCGAGCCTGAACTGTCTGTTAACCGTAATAAACGCGCCCATATTTATGCTGCTGCCAGTTCGTATTACTATCAGAATAAAATTGGGTTGGATGTTAGATTTGATGTTATTTCAATTCTCTATCGTCACGGTAATCCTGAAATCACGCATATTGTCGATGCGTTTCATTCAATTTGATAGCTTTATTTCAATTTTGCTATTGTCTTAAGCATCTGTTCTCCCAATCCTATCGTATACCCTTGTTTCATAAATACCACTTCGCTGTTGTCGTTGGCAATGATGAAAATGGGTCGTGCTTCGGTGCTGATATGTAAGCAATCCAAGATTTCATTGTTGATTGCACCGTTGTCAATGCCATAGGTGATTCCGTTGGGTAATGCTTCGAAACTCTTCAACTTGAACTTGTTGTATTCCTCTTTATTGTCAAAGACAAAAATGATAGGAAGATTGCAGTCTTCAAAATTCTTGCGGAAAGCAGCAATGTCCTGCATAGCATGAGTGGTTGGCTCGCTGCCCTGATCCAAATATCCTAGTATGAAATAGTTCTCCTTAATCAATTGTTTTGGATTGCTTTCCTCGTCTGTCTCAGGGTCGGTAAAATGTACGTCGGCAGAAAAACATCCGATGACTTGCAGGTCATTGTCTGGCTGGCGCAAAACGAGGTTCACTTGTGTGGTCTTTCCAGCTTCGATAGTGAAGAACTCGCTGTGGGTTAAGGCCGTACCGTCTTCCAAGCGTGTTCCAGCGGTGAGGATGTAATAGCCTTCGTCCAAAGGAGTGGGATGCTCAAAGGTAGACAACATCATCCCATCATCGATACCAGGGTCTTTGGCATCGTAGGCCAAAAGACGGAATGATTGCCCATCAAACTTCTTGATGCTGAAATGGGTGTAGTACTTCGGGTCGCCAACGGAAGCAATCGGGTAGTAGTGGATGTCCAAATACCCAACGGCGTTGCCGGTTGGTTCAGTGGCTTCAAAATCTACATTGACCCATTCGTTCTCGAAGTATTGCACATTGCCATTCACAGGGTTAATTTGTGCGGCGATTCCTAAACTGCGAGCCATACTGACGAAGAAGATGTCGCGTGAGTGGCGGTCAGCCTTATGGGCTTTCAGCACTCCCAAGGGTGAGATGGGATAACGTTGGGGATTCAGGTCGTCGTTGACTTGGATGCTTTTTTTCACCCAGTTGACGAGAAGGCTTGGATGGTCGTGATACTGTAGTCTTTCTGTTTCAGAGAAGAACTCGGTGAGCATCTTGCGGTAAGGGACGAGCATCTCGTTGCTGACACGTGGGCTGAGAATGTATTGTGCGTACAACTCAGGGGGCATGGAGACGATGGACGAAGTCAGGTCGGGTGTGTGGTCGAAATGGTCGATTAAAACTTCCAAACTGATGTCACGCAAGTCCTTATCGGAGAGGTTGGAAAGCAGTTGAACAGCTTTGATTTCCTGCCCCTTGTCTTGAGCATAGCTCACGAAATCGGCGATGGTCTGCCAGTTGCCCCAGGTCTTTTCGTAGATGCGGCACAGGGCTTTGTTGCCCGTGTTGGCAATCAGTTTGTTTTGTGCATCTTTGCAGGATTTGATGTAAGCATTGCGAAGTGAGTCCTCGTAAGAAATGCGGCGGTCATTCTCGGCACGCATCTTTGTCGTTACCTCAGGCAAGATGCTGGTTGGGGCGGGAGGAACCATATCGAACTCGAAGGATTCCGAAGTGCCTCTTTCATGGTCAAGGGTGATGGTGATGTTGTCTTTTTCGCCTGAGCGGAACACTTGGAAACCAAACTTTCCGTCTTTGGCGGCATAGGCCATCATGCAGCCCAAACCGGCGGTAAGCCAAGTCTGGCCTTTTTCGTCTGTCGTCTTTGTGACGACGGTGCAAAACTCGGCATAGTTGTATATCTTGAATTCCACAGGCAGGTTGGCTTGTGGCTGACCGTTTTCATCCACAACGGTGAAGGTGGTCTTTGCTGTCTTGCCGTAATTGTCTACTACGTTGATTCCCGTATAATTGGAACTGCGGCTAATCACCTCTTCCGGACCGTCATAATCGCCGAAGACGCGGGTATGTAATAATAAGGTGCGCGAGGCAGGTTCGTTGAACCAACCTAAATCAAGTACAGGCTCAGGCTCACAGGCACCAAGGAAATGCCATTGGCCCTCCACCCAAGCCTCCACCCAGGCATGGTTGTCGTCGCAATGTGCCCAGCGGGGTGTATAGACTTGTCTCGCTGGAATGCCCACAGTGCGTAAAGCGGTTACCAATAGCGTAGATTCCTCTCCACAGCGTCCCCACGAGGTCTTGATGGTTGCCATAGGTGCGCTGGTGCGGCTGTCAGAGCCTTTGTAGTTCACGTTCTCGTGGCACCAGTGGTTCACTTCAAGGACGGCATCGTATAATGATAGTTCTTTCACGCGGCCTTTCAGTTCCTCGTAATAGGTGGCGCGGAAACGGTCGAGGTTCTCGTTGTTCACACGGACAGGCACCACAAAATGCTTGAACTCGCGCTCGGGGACGCTTTTGCCCCAGGGCATCTCTTCTTTGGCCAGGAAGGCATAGTGGATGCACTCGCGGTAATAGTCCTCGGTGTAGTCCACGCTGTCGCCGAGCGGCATATAAGAATAGAGGAATTCGAGTGCTTCTTTTTCGGTGAATTGTTGTTTTTGTTCTTCCTTGCAGGCTGCAAACAGCAAGGCGAAAGCAATGGGGATTATTAATAAGGCGTTTTTCATATTAAACTATTTTCTGCAAAATTAGAAAATTTCCATTATTTGGTTTTCATATTCCCCAAAATCCTTATTTTTGCAAATCATAATTAGTTCTTTTTACACAAAACCTTACGATATGAAGAGAATTAGACAATTCGCATCAATCCTGATGCTGGCAGCAGCGGTCGTCTTTGCCGCAGGCTGCACGAAACCTGACGACCCGAGCAATGGGGATAATGGAGGAAATGACAATGGAGGCGGCAACAACGAAGAACCTACATCCGTAACCATTCGAGCCAATACTCCAAGTATGGTCAAACTTACCAATGCCCGATTGGGTGCTGTGGCCACCGTGCCCGATGACAGCAAGTATGTCAATATCGGCATTTGCTGGGGCATTGAAGAGAATCCGACAATTACATCTTGGCCAAATAACTCCATCTTCGCCGAAGAAGGTGTCTTGAGCTTTGACACACTCGTTTTCGAGTTTGATCCCGGAACCACCTATCATGTACGGGCTTTCGTGAGATACAACGGGGAGGAGTTATATAGCGATGATGTGTCCTTCACTACGGTATCAGTCACCGATATGAGTATTTACGAAAGCATCAGTGGCCATCCCTATGTTGACCTTGGTTTGCCCAGCGGAACGAAATGGGCCGTCTATAATGTCGGTGCATTCTCCCCAATTGAATACGGTTCTTATTTCGCTTGGGGCGAGACGGTGGAAAAGTCTGAATGCACTTGGGATAACTACAAGTTCGGCAATTACATTCAAGACGATAGCCCATCCAAATACAACAATAGCGACAAACTTCTTACCCTTGAGCCAGAAGACGATGCAGTGTCCGTCAATTGGATGGGCGGCTGGCGTACTCCTACCTCTGCAGAATGTTATGAATTAAGGGACAATGTTTTACGTAAGGCATGGGTCACGGTTGGCGAAGTAAGCGGAGCGCTTATGACTTTTGCCAACGGGAATAGCCTTTTCTTGCCTGCTGGAGGCAGAAAGGAAGCAACGGTTGGCTGGAATAACAAATATTGTTGTTATGGGACAAGCACTCATCCCACCTATAGCGAAGAAATAAATTCGTCTCAATGGTTTATGATGGAATTGAGTATCACCCAGTATGATGGGCCAAAAATCCAAAGCCTCATGCGAGATAGTGGCTATTCATACAGAGGTGTCCACGCTGCCAAGTGATGTTTGGATAGGTAACATTTATAGTGTTTATTTCAACCCTTCCATCAAGAACTTCCGTAAATGGAGGTGGGTGATGCCGTTGTCATCGTTGCGGGTGACAAGTGGTGTCATCGAGATGACATATTTCGGATAGTTGTCCTTGATGGCGCGTAGGATGCCAAACTCGCGTTCGCGTGTGGCCCCGTCGGCAATGATGAACGAGGCTTGGATATATTTCTGTTGTCCGCCTTTTGCAGTGCACACGAAATCAATCTCACCCGCTTGTAACTGGCCGACATTCACCGTGTAGCCTAAATGGATAAGGTGTTGGTAAATGATGTTTTCAATCACTTTTTCAATGTCGCCTTCACGGTTTCCACCCGCCAATGCGTTGCGGATGCCATGATCCTCGAAATAAAACTTATCGTTGTTTTCGAATAGGCGTTTCCCGTGGATGTCGTATCGGTTCACTTGATGGATTATGAATGCTTCTGTCAGATACTTGATGTAATTGGAAACAACAGTAGAGGTTACGGATTCGCCTTGTGACTTCATGAACTTTGCTATGCTGTTGGCGGAAATGAGTTTGCCAGCATTGTCGGCAAGAAAATGCACGAGGTTTTCCAAAAATGTCACATTGCGGATTTGGTTGCGCAAGATGACATCCTTCAAGAGTACGGTATGGTAAATGTCCGTCTGGTATTCTCTCGCGTCTTCCTCGTCGAGGCCGATTTTCATTAGACCAGGTAAGCCTCCGAATTGAATATATAAAGACAAGGTGTCATCACTGTCGGTCAGATGGTGGAAGGTAAGGAACTCTTGGTAAGTGAGCGATTGGATGTAAATCTCTTTGTAGCGACCTCCGATGAGTGTGCTCAATTCGTTGCTCAACATTTTGGCGTTGCTTCCTGTGATAACGATTTCCGCATCAGGTTCTGTGTGATAGCTCCTTACACTGCGTTCAAATTCTTCAATGTCCTGGATTTCATCGATGAGAATATAGTTTTTCTTCCCTTTTTGGTACAAATCCTCGATATGATTGTTCAAATCCCGGTAGGTTTGTATGGAATCGAATTCACGTTTTTCCTTGTCAATGAAAATCACATTGGAATTGGGTTCGCTCTGCTTTTGGTCGCGCACTTGCTTCAACAAATAGCTTTTCCCGATCCGTCTTTGGCCCGTCAGGACGATAATCGTATTCTTCCCGAAATACTTTTCTATCTTGTTCAGGTAGTGTTGTCGAATGATATTGTCCATGATTTTTCTTTTATGGAAGAAAATTTCTGCAAAAATAGAAAATATTTCTTCTATAAAAGAAATTTCTTTCAAAAAGTCGAATTTCTTCTTTTATAAAAGAAATTTTCAGCGAATTTTGGAATACTATCAAAAAAGGTGGTAAGAGTACCACCTTTTAGCTAACTTTTTGTCTGGATTGCTTTGTGCCTCGCGATGATGCGAAGTGACGACAAGTCCCGCGTCCACTAAATCATAAACTCCTCTAAAGTGGAATGCAGAATCTCCTGCAATTCGTCCTTGTGTTCAGGTTTGGTTTGGGTGAACAGGAATCCCCAGATGCTCATTGCGGGATTCATGATGTCGCGAGTCTCCAACACACCGTGGAAGTGCCGCTTGAGGCGCTCGAAATCAATGGCGCGGCTGGTTTCGTAGGGCTTGTCCAAAACGACGAAACTGAACACGTCATTCTCGATACCGTTCCACATGGTGGCGTAGTCGGGGTGGGTGCCTTCGAAGTAGGCTTTCACAGGCAGCAATCCGCAGGTGTGGCGCGTCAAGTCGTTGAGGCACATTCCGGCGAAGCGCAAGGGATTCACTTCAATCGGGATAGCGCGGCCCGTGTTTTTGTCGACGCGGAACTCCACATGCATGGGGAAGTTTTTCAATTGCAGCACGCTGTTCAGGTCAATGCAGAACTGGTTGAACGCTGGATAATTGGCTTCAAAAATCTGTTTGCTCATGCAGTAGAGGCGGTCGCTGACATCGGTCTCACTCTTGAAGATGTGATGGAAGATGTTGATGATATTGGGCTTGCCTTCAGCATCATAGTAGGCATCCACCGCATATTCCTCGCCTTCGATAAATTGCTCCAGCACGAAGTTCTCTTTGCGTACCACAGTCTCAGGAAACACGGCACATTGCTTGGCAAAGTTGTGGTCGATGTCGTCCAAAGCGGCCTTCCATTCTTCTTTGTTGCGGACGATGTAAACGCCCACGCTGAGGAATCCTACAGAAGGTTTCAGCACCAAGGGCAAGGGCAACTCGTCAGGATTGAGGCTGCGCAAAGTCTTCATTTCCACTTCTTTGTAATAGAAATCGGGATAAATCTGCTGACAGATACGGCGGAATGCGGCCTTGTCCTTCAAAATCTTGACTTTCTTCACCAGTTCCGACTCGGGCAACTGGGCATAGAGCCACACCAAGGCGTTTTCTGAAACGGCATAGAGCTGTCCGTTTTGCTTGTATCTTTCAACAAACTGATTGTCGTCCAAAAGGTTAAGATGATGGCCTTTGCTTTTCAGCACCTCGGCCATATCATTATGTAATACTGGAATCTGGCTTTCTTCCAAATAGGCGACCAATGGTGCCGATACGTAGGGTTTTTCTAAAATAATCATCGTTAGAAAGTGAATGTAAAGCCTAACGTCGGCATGATAGGCAGTTGGTAGACATTCTCACCGGTAATCATGTTGACGTAGAAGATATTCTTGCGATTGTAAAGGTTGGTGACGCTGAGGTCGACTTCGAGGTTGAGGTTTTCGCTGAAGTAGAACTTGCGTTTCACATCAAGGTCGAGACGGTGGTAGGTGGGCAATCGGCTTGAGTTGAGTTCACCGTAAAGCACGCCAATCTCGCCGTTGGTGGTAGTATAGTCGAAGTTGATGCCGTCTTGGAATGTGAAGTATTCGTAGTACCCTTGAATAGGCGTGAAGGGGAATCCGCTGCCGAAGTTCCAACGTCCGCTAAACTCCCATTCGCGTTTTGCACCAGCAGTATAGGTGAGGATAAGGTTGACGTTGTGGCGGCGGTCGAAGTGGGGCGCGTAATGGGTGAGGACGGCCTCGTTTTCAACGACCTTTTCATAGTCTCTGGTCACGAAACCGAGGGCGTAGACGGCCCAAACGTACCAGTGCTTGTCTTCATATTTCAGTGAGATATCGGCACCGTAGGCATCGCCCTTTTCTATGGTGAAATCTTTCTTCAGAAGGTCGGGAATCTCGGCGTTTTCAGGCGAGTCGGTGTAAATCTTGTTGCGGTTGATGTTAATCAGTTCGGTGAAGTCTTTCCAATAGCCTTCCACATTCACCGTCATGTTGTTGGTGACATCGAACTCAACACCGCCAATAACATGGTAAGCGGTTTGAAGTGCTGATTTGATTTCCTGACCATTGTAGGTCTTGGGTAAAGAGCTTTTCTCGATATCCGAAAGGATGCCATAGAACAGATTGACCACGTCGCGGTCGCTGGTGATGGCCGTCAGGTTCTGCGAATATCTTCCTCCTGCGGCTTTCAGTCTCAGCCAGTCGTTGATATTGTATTTGAGTGCCAGTCTGGGTTCGGGAGAAATGGCAGAGGTGCCATACAGCTGCAAGCGGAAACTGGGCTCCAACAGCAGTCTTCCCAATGAAGCCTTGTATTTGGCATAGATACCCAATTCAGTAGTGTTTTCGGGACCGCCCGTGATGGGTGTGCCTCCGTACAAGCTGTAGGTTTTATACTCTGTGCGACCTCCAAGCAACTCGAAGCCGAACTTCAAGGTGTTCTTTCCGAAGAAATAACTGAAGTCAAAGTTGGCGTTAAAGCCGGAAATCTTGCTTGAACGGGGTTGGCTGTTCACTTCATCCATCGAGCTGGAATAGCTTGAACCGGCCACGGTGCCTTCAATCATGACGGGGGCTTTGCCCGGGATGACGAGGAAGTTGGCACCACCGCCGAACGAGTTCCAACCGAAATTGGAGAGTGACATGTAGTTGTTCACCTGGTCGTTGAACGAGAAGCCAAAGAAGTTGACCTTACTGCCGTTGGGTGCGTTGAGCGACACTTTACCGTAGATGTCCTGGAAGTTGAACGGCAGGCCGGTTTCTGAAGCATAGGGATACAGGATTTTGCTGGTATGCTCAAGGTAGGAGTTTTTGGCCGACAGAACGAAGGAGACAGAGGCTTCTTCAGGGGTCTTTGCTTTTTTGAGAGGACCTTCCAGCATCACCTTGGCGCCAAACACGCTGGCACCAACCTTGCCCGAGATGCGTTTCTTGTTGCCGTCTCGGGTCGAGATGTCCATGATGGAGGAGATGCGTCCGCTGTATTCGGCACCGAAGCCACCGGTGTAGACATCGGCATTACGGATGATGTCGGTGTCGAACACTGAGAAAAGACCGATGGAGTGGAAGGGGTTGTAGACTACCATACCATCCAATAGCACCTTGTTCTGGATGGGAGAGCCACCTCTGATATAAAGCTGTCCGCCTTGGTCGCCGGTGAAAATGACACCAGGCACCACTTGCAAGTATTGTGCGAAGTCAGCCTGACCGCCCACACTTGGAATCTTGGTGATGGTCTTGGGGGTAACGCTGATGACGGAGGTCTTAGTCTCGGTGCGGGCCTCAATCTTGTCGGCACTGATGGTCACGGTCTCCAGCTTCTGGCTGGTTTCCTTGAGGTAATACTTGCGGTTTATGGTCTGCCCTTTCGAAAGCGTAAATTGTTCCGAGATGGTGTCGTAACCCACAGAGGTAATCAGCAGGGTGTACTGTCCATCGGGAATGCGGGTGATGTTGAAGAAACCGTTTTCGCTCGTTGAGCCGCCATAGGTGGTGCCTTTCAGATAGACGTTGGTGAACATCATGGGTTCGCCTGTTGATTCCTCATAGACGAAACCTTTGATGCTGTTGTCTTGGGCGATGGCTCCTATTGCGGCAAATAGGATAAATGAAACGGTAAAAACAACCTTTGAAAACAAATTTCTATTCATTGTAATGGGTTATTATCAGTTTGAACCCGCAAAGATAGGATAATTTCGTGAACAATGGGCTTTTTGGTGGAAAAAGAATGAAAAAAGCCGCTCCCGAAAAAGCGGCTTTTTCAATTCTCTCTTTTTAAAAAGATTATTTCTTGATATTCGGCTCCTCAAGTCCGAGGTGCTTCTTGGCATCGACACGCTTCAGGATGACACCGATAATCAAAGCGGCCACACCGAGGCAAGCCAGCATGACCAACGGCCATGTGTAGTTGAGGGCTACCGGGTCATCAACGCCGGGGTTAGTGTTCTCAAGCACCTTACCAATCAACAGCGGGAAGAGCCACAGACCGATGTTCTGAATCCAGAAGATCAGGGCGTAGGCCGAGCCGATAATCTTTTCGTCTACCAGCTTCGGGACGCTGGGCCACAAGGCGGCAGGCACCAGCGAGAACGAGGCACCCAACACGAGGATGGTCACGTAGGCCACAATGACACCACCCACGGCATTGCCCTTGAACGTAGGCAGAATGAAAGCGAAGGTGAGGTGGCAGATGATGAGCAGCAACGAGCCAATCATCAGCATCGATGCGGCCTTACCCTTGTTGTCGACATAGCTGCCGAGGATAGGGGTGATGGCCACAGCCAACAGCGGGAACACGGCGAAGATAGTCTCGGCGGTGCCACGCATGTAGCCCATGTAGCAGTAAACCACGAGGGCGACGACGGCCACAGCCATCAGACCGAACTTCAGGCTTTTGTTCTTCGAGAAATTGCTGGCGAAGGAGCAGACGGCTACCACAAGCATGATGATATATTGCACGATGGTGACGGTGTCGCCAGCCCAGAACGAACCCGCGACAGGCTCCGTTAGGGTGAGGTTGCATTGCAGCATATTGACGGCATACTTCTGGAAGGGGAAGATAGCCGAGTAGTACAGCACGCAGAGCAGAGCGACCAGCCAGAAACCGAGGCTCGACAAAATCTTGCCGATGTCGGATACTTTGAACGGGTCGTCTTTCTCTTCAGCTTCACCGGTTTGGGCATCGAGCTTCTTGTCCATGAAAAAGTAGACAACGAACATGATAAGGGCGATGCAGAGCAGCACCACGCCGAAGGCCACCGAGCGGCTCACGTTGATGGTGCCACCGAGACGGGCGAAATAGGGCGAAAAGATCATGCAGGTGGCCACACCCAAACGGGCCAAAGCCATCTCAGAACCCATAGCCAGAGCCGTCTCACGACCCTTGAACCACTTCACGATACCGCGGCTTACGGTGATGCCGGCCATCTCAGTACCGCAACCGAAAATCATGAAACCAACGGCGGCCAACTTGGCAGAGGCGGGCATACCTCTGTAGAACGGCGAAACACCCAACTCGTCAAAACCAGGGATGTAGTTCAGGTTTTCGGTGAACCATCTTTCAGCACCGCTGCCGTAGAACGACTCGCTGATGGCGTAATACTTGATCAAGCCACCGACGAGCATCACAGCACCCGAAAGCACAGCGGTGAAACGCACGCCCATCTTGTCGAGGATGATACCGGCGAAGATGAGGAAGAACACAAACACGTTCAGGAAGGTCTCAGCACCCTGCATGGTACCGAAAGCAAGGCTGTCCCATCCGCGTTCGGTCTGCATCAGGTCTTTGATGGGGGACAGGATGTCCATGAAAATGTAGCTGCAGAACATGGCCAAGGCCAACAGCAGCAGGGCAATCCACCGCATGGTGGGGTTGTCTCTCAATGTGAGTTTTTCAGTCATAGGTATTTTAGATTTAAAGATTTATGATTTCAGCCAAAAAATCATTCAGGGATTTGTACGACTTCCTTCTTGTAGCCTTTCAGCACGGCTTTGGCCATATTGGCAACGTCGTCGCCTGTGATGCCGTTGATGATGTCGGTGTAGTCCTTCATCGGGTTGTAACCGTCGCGTTCCATGCATTGGATGCTGTTCATCCAGTAGCGGTTGCTCTCCAGGTCTTCGGCGTGCTTCTTGACGAGGAATTCCTTCACCTTCTTCAAGTCCTCGGGACGGGGACCGTTGTTGGCCACGTTCTGTAGTTCAGCCACAGCAATGCCCATCAGCTTCTCGTACATTTCCTTGTTGGTCTGGAATCCAATGAGGAACATGAAGGTCTCTTTCGGGCGTAGGCTCAGGTTGCCGTTGACACCCACACCATAGGTGCCGCCTTCGTCCTCGCGGATTTTCTCGGTATAGACGATGTCCATCACGTCGCTCAGGGCCTGCATAGCCATTTGGTTCTTGCGGGTGAACTCCATATCACCGTTATAGACCATGTAGCAGGTGACCATAGGATTCTCCATCGCCTTGGTGTAGTGGCTGTTGACATCCTTATCGGTGATGACGGGGCAATTGTTCGTCCAGGTCTCGTTGTTTTTCTTGGTCTTCAGCGAGCCAAGATAGAGTTCAGCCATAGGCTCAAAGACTTCGGGGTCGATGTTGCCCACGAAGGTGAAGACGAAGTTGTTGGCATCCATGAAGCGGTCGGCATAGAGTCTCAAGGCCTTGTCGTAATCCACCTTGTCGTAGTCTTCAGCCTTCATGCGCCTGATGAGCGGGTGATTGTCGTAGAGGGCAAACATCAGGTTGTCGCGGAAGGCGGTGTTCGGGTCAGATTCGATGTTAGCCACCATCGACTTGGTGCGGGTGATGTAGCCTTGGAAGGCTTCCTCGTCGCTGCGGAGTGAGTTGAAATTTAAGTAGATAAGTTGCATCATGGTCTCCAAGTCGCGGGCTGAGCAGCTGCCGTTCATGCCTTCGGTGAGGTTGCTGATGTAGGGATTGACAGAAGCTTTCTTTCCGGCAAGCACCTTGGGTAGGTCGATGGCGCTGAAGTTGCCCAAGCCGCCGAGTGAAACCAGACTGTTGATTTCTTGTAAGGTGTAGGGGTCGCTCTGGTCCATAGCGCTGTAGCCGCCAAAGCTGAAAGCCGACATCACCACTTCGTCGTCTTTGAAGGAGGTGGACTTGTAGATGACTTTCACTCCGTTCTTCATGGTGAGCACGGTGGCATCGAAGGTATCGTCGTGTTTCTTGCTTTCGATGGCGCCTTTGGCAGGCAACACAGCGATAAGCGGCTCGTTGCTGACGGTTTCCACGTAAGGTTGAACCTCTACGGCATTGGCGGCATTGAACATAGCCAACAGACCTTCCTTGGTAGGCAGCACTTCACCCTCTTTCTCGGGAGCCGTCAGGGTAATGACGATGTTGTCTTCGCGGATTAGTTCTTTGGCATAGGCGTTGATGGCTTCCACAGGCAGGCTGGGCAGAATTTGGCTGAGCAGCATATACTCGTTCTCGATGCCCATCAGGGGCTCGTTGGTGAGGAAGTGGTTGAGGATGGGGTAGAAGTAGCGGCTGGTCTCTTGCTTGTCGCGTTCGTCGTATTGGTTCTCGATGCGTTTCTGCAAGTCAGCTTTGGCGCGTTCAAACTCCGAGGCGGTGAAGCCGTATTCCTGCATCCGCTTGTTCTCGGCGATGATGGCGTTCATGGCCTCGTCGATACCGTCCTTATCCTTGGCGTAGGCCATCGAGGTCCACGAGTCTTTGGTGTCGCTGACGAAGAAGGTACCGTAGTAGCCATAGCCGAAGATGAAAGGCGGGTTGGCCTTTTGGGTGAGCTCTTCCAAGCGGTTGTTGTACATGGTGGAAATAAGTTGGTCGATGTAGCCCTTGATCCAATAGCTGATGTCGCCTTTGGCTTCGTTAGGCACCACGTCGTGCTTGTAGTACACAGCGAGGTCGTAGTGGGTCTCCTCGGGGTCGGTGCAGATGCTGATGATGGGTTCGGCGTTGTCGGCCACCTCAAAACGAGTGCGCTCGGCGGGGTCGATGGGAGCGGGGATGTCCTCGAAGATATTCTTCAGGTGGCTCTCCACCTCGTTGACATCGATGTCGCCGATGATAATGATGCCTTGCAGGTCGGGACGATACCACTTGTGGTAGTAGGCGCGAAGGGCGTCATGGGCGAAGCCGCTGACCACTTCCTCGGTGCCGATGGGCAGGCGGTGACCATAGGGGCTGTTGGGATAGATTTCAGGCAGCATCTTTTGGTAAATACGCATCTGGGCACCTTGTCCCTGACGCATCTCCTCAAGGATGACGCCACGTTCCTTGTCGATTTCCTCGCCTTCAAGGGAGATGAAGCTCGACCAGTCGTGTAGGATGAGGATGCAGGAGTCAACGAGACCCATGTTGGTGGTGGGCACGTTGGTGAGCATGTAGACAGTCTGCTCGATGCTGGTCCAGGCGTTGACGTTCTCTCCGAACTTCACGCCGTTGTGCTCCATATAATTAAGGAGTGCTTTGCCTGGGAAGTTGGCTGTGCCGTTGAAGGCCATGTGCTCTAAGAAGTGGGCCAGACCTTGCTGGTCGTCCTCTTCAAGGATGGAGCCCACCTTTTGCGCAATATAGAAGTTGGCGCGTTGGGCGGGTTTCTCGTTGTGACGGATGTAATAGGTCAATCCGTTTTCCAGTTTGCCGCGCCTGACGTTGGGGTCAAAAGGCGTGGGCATAGCCTGCTGGGCGAACATGGTTGCGCTCAGGGCAAGTGTTGCAATTAAAGTTAGTGTTAGTTTTTTCATTGCTGAATGGTTTAATATAAATGAACTACATATTTCTCTTCGAAATATTCCTCGTTGAACCATTTGCTGATAGGCACTTGTTTGTGCCTCCAGTAGCGGTTGATTTTATCATATTCTTCCTTCAGGTTGCCGCCTTTCAAGTAGATGATGCCTCCAGCTTCCATGTCGCCCCTAATGCGCAGCCGGTTGCCCGCTAAGTTGGCGATTTCGGGTAGGGTCATCACGGCGCGGCCCGTCACCACGTCAAACTTCTCCCTGACTTCCTCAGCCCTCTTTTGTTCAGCCACCACGTTCTTTAATCCGATGGCCTCTTTCACGGCATTCACCACCTTGATTTTTTTCCCCGTCCCGTCGATGAGGTAGAACTCGGTCTGTGGAAATAGGATGGCCAGGGGAATACCCGGGAATCCACCTCCTGTACCCAAGTCCATCACTTTCATGCCGGGCAGCAGCTCGAAGTACTTGGCGATGGCCAGCGAGTGCAGCACATGGTGCTCATAAAAGTGCTCCATATCCTTACGCGAAATCACATTGATTTTGCTGTTCCAGTCCAAATACAAGTCTTTCAATTGGTTATATTGCTCCTTTTGGTGCTCCGTCAGTTCGGGGAAATATTTGAAAAGGGCGGTTGTGTCCATAGTATTGCAAAAATTGGCTTCAAAAATACGTTTTTTTTCTGAGGTAGGGCGTTTTTATTTTGGTTTTATACGTTTTTCGCGTTTTTCTCGTTGTTTTTTGTGACTATGACCGTTTTTACGAAATGAAAAAGTTTTACTTCCTTTTGTTGCTTCTCGTCCCCTGTTGGCTCTCCGCCCAGCGCATCACCCCCGAGGAATACATCGAGACTTACAAGGACATCGCTATGCGCGAGATGCGTGACTACAAGATACCGGCTTCCATCACGCTGGCGCAGGGACTGCTTGAGTCGGGGGCAGGCAACAGCGCACTGGCCCGCGAGGCAAAGAACCACTTCGGCATCAAGTGTCACAAGGGCTGGGAGGGGAAGACCTACATCATGGACGACGACGCGAAGAACGAATGCTTCCGCAAGTACGAGAATGCCGAACAGTCTTTTCGCGACCATTCCGAGTTTCTCACCACCCGCAGCCGCTATGCCGCCTTGTTCGAACTGGACATCACCGACTATGAAGGCTGGGCCCGTGGACTGAAGGCAGCGGGCTATGCCACCAATCCCAAGTACGCCCAGCTGCTCATCGACCGCATCAACCTGTATGACCTGACGAAATATGACCAGATAGCCTTGGGGATGCGTACCGACGACGACCAGTTGCCCGACATCGCCCCCGAGGACGAGTTGCTTGAACTGGCTTACTCGCCTGAGGACCGCTCTGTCTTCGAGCTGGTGGATATGACGGCAGGCAAACGTTTCATCTACGAGAACAACGGTGTCCGCTTTCTCTATGCCAAAGAGGGGGAGACCCTTGAGGGGATTGCTGATGCCACCGGAGTGAGCTATAAGCGGCTCTGCGAATACAACCTGATTGCCCGTCCTGACGAGATGGTCTTCCACAGTGGCGACGTGGTGTATCTCGCCAAACTGAAGGGCAGCAACTGGAAAGCGAAACAGTACACCGTTCAGGAAGGGGAGACGCTGCGTGATGTGGCCCTGCGCTTTGCCGTCAAGCCGGAAAAGCTCATGAAGAAGAACCGCCTCAAAACCGGTGCCCGCTTACAAACAGGGCAAGTGATTTGGCTGCGGTAAGCCCGTGGTACCCCGACAAACGGACGGCAAGGTCTTCCGCCGTATCTATGGCGGCTTCCGCTTTCGCCCTCTCTTCACGTTGGCTTGCTTTCTTTTTTTGACATTGATGGGTACGCTATTGGGGAATACGATGTGGTAGGCGGCGTCGAGGCTCTTCAGTCTCACGTGGCGCACGCCGATGTCGAGCTTGACCGCCACGAGGGCACGGAGAAATTCGCGGCTCATGCGCGGATAGAGCGAGGGCGGCGGCAGTTCGTCGTAGCCATAGACGGGTTCGTCGAAACTGAGCGAAGTCGTGTCGCACACCTCCCAGATGAAGTCGTCCGTGGCCTCTGGGCCGTACCACGACTGGAGCACCCTGCGGATGCAGAACCGCTTGTACTGCATCCCGAAGAGCTGCCTCGTGCGCTCCAGCTGCCGCCAGAGCGCCACGAAGCATTCTTGGTTATTTTGAATCCTAATCTCCATAAACTATCAACTCTAAACTCTAAACTGACTCTCAACTCTCAACGCTCAACTCTAAACTTCCTAAGAAACTCCTCCGTCTTGCAGAAGCACCCGGTCATCTCGTCAAACACGATGTACTTACGGTTCATCCAGACACGCAGCGTGCTTTCGCCGTCGCCCGACTTGCCCTGCCCCTGTCGCATCGCGCGGTACTGCTCGCGGTTGAACTCGTCAGGAAGCAAGGTCAGCAGGTTCTTCGGTCCCGACTGGCTCTGTATCTCCACCTCCATGCGCAGCTCTTGCTCCAGCTGCTGGCCGAAGTAGAGCATCTTGCACCACAGGTTGTACTGCTGGCTCCAGCGCACGAAGTCGGCTATCTCCTTCGTCCACTTGTAGCCGTGGGCCACGTAAAGCACCATCCCTTTCAGCCAGGCAATCACGTTGGCGCGGTAGCTCAGCACGCGGTAGGCCTCCGAGTCGTAGAGCTTCGCGGCATCGCTGTTCTCCTTCTTCATCTCCAGTGAGAGCCTCTTGGCCTGTGGGCATTCTATCAGTCCGTTGGCGGCCTCCAAGCGGTCGATGTAGGGCTTCAGCTCGGTGGCAAACTGGTGGTCGTAGATGCCCAGGATTGGGGCTTCGTCGTCGTTGTCGTCGGTGCGGATGATGGTCGAGACATCGAGTCGGCTGACGGTGCCGTCGTTCACCATCTTGTTGAAGAACTTGCGGGCGTTGGGCGGTGTGGTGCTTGCGTTGAAGTTCCAGCGCAGCGGGGCGATGCCTGAAACGGAATCGGCTCCCACGCGCTCCTGACCGGCGGTGGCGTTGTCGAAGGCCTTGCGGATGAGCAGTCCCACGTCGTCTACCGTACCCTTCGAGGTCACCTTCTTTAGGGCGTCGATTTCGTCGACTATGGTGTAGAGGAAGCGTTCGCCGTTGTTGTTGGCGTCGACGATGCGCTGGTTGAAGACCGCGTCGGTCAGGTTGTCGACGAGCATCTGTATGCAGATGTCGGTCGGGCGCGGGTCTTTCTTCTGCTTGGCCCCGGGGTTCTTCTGCTTCCACTCGGCTTCTCGCTGGCGGTTGGGGATGTCCCTTTGGCGGATGTCCTCCATGATGTACTCGATGGGCTTCTTGATGGCGCCTTTACCAATGGACTGCCGGCCAATCAGGATGTTCATGAAGGTGGCCTCGTGGTCGACGTTGTCCCAGTAGCGGAACTTCACCCCGTGCAGGTGAGCTCCAAGAGCGGGGAACACCGCATTGGCCAAAGCGGGCTTGTAGAACCACGGGACGTTCTTGGTGAGCAGCTTGACCAAGGGCGGCAGCTTCCTGGGCATCTCGGGCGGAGCGGTGAGGGTGCCGCCGCAGGCTTTTACGGCTGAGGTCGACTTGAGGGCGGCCAGCACTTGCTTCAGCCTATAGGGCATTCCCTTGTGCGGCTCCTTCAGGGCGTTCTCTATGGTCTTGCGCCATTCAAGCTCGTCTTCCTGGGTACATTCGCCCTCGGCGTTCTTCCAGTAGTTGGGGATCACCTGCATCAGCTGTTCCAACGAGAAGCCGCAGATGCTTCGTATCATCGTGGCCAGCTCGAAGGTCAGCGCGTTGCGGTCGCCCTCCACAGGTTCCCTGCCCTCGTTGAACAGCTCCCAGTACTTGGCGATGATGTCGCTATAAGGGATGCCGTTGTAGTCGAGTTGAGAGTTTAAAGTTGAGAGTTTAGAGTTGTTGTCAGTTGAGAGTTTAGAGTTTTCAGTTTGCAGTTGAGAGTTGGGGGTTTTCGAACTGTAACACTGTAACACTGTAACAGAATCGCCTGTCTCTTCCCACGGGCGGTAGTGCTTGTCGGCCTTATGAGCTCCGGCTGGGACTTCTTCCAATCCCTGCTTCTCGCGCTCCTTCAGCCGCTTGTATTCCTCAGCGGCTTCCTCGTCAGTAAGCCGCTCGGTGAAGAGGGCATCGTCTAACAAAGGTGTCGTCTCAGGGTTGACTGGCCCGTGAAACACCACGCGGTTGTTCTCCTTGTTGTTGGTGTCCATCTCAGTCTTGGTGGCGATGGAAAGGCGCACTTGGTTTTCTAATATCGTCGTCCCAGACACACGGCGGCCTACGGCATGAACCCCGTAGCTGGCCGACTCCGACACTTCCACCAGCCCCAGCTCGTCCTTGCGTTCCACCAGTTCCTTCATGATGTGGCGGCATTCCTCCTGGTTGCCGCAGTCGATGTCGTAGAAGAAGAAGGGGCTGACGGTCTGGTTGCCTTTCAGCGGCTCGCCGTCCTTCGTCTGGCAGTTGTAGGCGAACTGCTCCAAGGCACGCTTGTACTTGTCCTCGCCTGTCTCGCGGTACTTCTTCCAGTTGTCGAGGTTGGCGGTCGAGTTGCAGGCTTTCATGTAGTCTGCGCGGCTGTGGATGGGGCGGCAAACTTTCTTGCCGCCCTTCAGGTACACGTGGTTACACATCGTTTACACCTCCTCTGCGTTAGCGTACAGTATCTCGTTGACCACCTTCTGGGCTATGATCAGCGCCTCATGCGCCAGCTTCTCGGGCAGTTCGTCCACCTGCTCGGCTGACATAGCGAAGTAGAAGTAGTACTTCCCGTCGTGCCCTAATGATAGGGAGCTGTGGTCTTCACGAAAGAGCGGTTTGTTACGCTTGCGCTTGCGTTTCTCGGTGATGTAGACGTTGCCGTCACGCATCACCTGCACCTTGCCTTCGAAGGTGGCGGGCATCATCATCGCATCCTCGTCGTTCGTGAAGTCGAGGAGGTGCATCTTGTTGTCGGTTTCGATGAAGGTCATCGTGCCTTCAACTTGGGTTTGGTTCTTGATGGTCATGTTGTTTGTTCTCTTACGATTTGTTTTCATAACTGAGCTGATTTTGTGAGAAGAAGGTCGGATTCTTTGGCCATTTACTCGAGAACATCCTCCTCACTTCAACTCTGGTTAATGATTAGAGGGAACTACGGATTACACGGATTAAACGGATTGGATTTCCTTCAATAATCTGTGGAATCCGTCGAATCCGTAGTTATTTGATTTCAATGATTTCGTAAGCGGTGATGTCCTGGTACAAGACTCCATTGTTCTCATGGGTGGAGAATCTGAGGCTGGCCGCCACCGTCTTCCCGGGTTGGAACCGGCACAGGGCGAGGTTGCCGAGGATGGCGCATTGGTACTCGTCCTCGTAGTCTCCGCCCAACTCCTTCAGGCGGATGTAGCACTTGGGCGTTTGCCCGCTTTCGGTTTTCTTCGATTGCACATAGACGGGTTCGGTCTGGGCAATCACTTTACAGATTTTCGTTTGCATGATGTTGATGAATTAAAAATTAAAAGATGAATAATGATGGAGCTATGCTCCGTTGATTGATGAACTTATGGCTTCCCGAGGATTTCCCCCCTTGAAGGTGCTGCAAAAATATAGGGTATAAACAAGACCGCAATCGCCTCATATAGTGTATTTTCGCTCTTGTCCAAGCGTTCCAAGAGAATTGCGGATTTTTGTCCAAGCGTTCCAAGTTTTTGTCCAAAAAACAGCGCTTTTATTCCAAGGGTTTACCGATTAATGGTTTTTCCTTATGATGAAGAAAGGGTTGCGGCTATGTAAAAATGTGTACTTTTGCAAAGTAAAAATGCAACAATTTTAAGCCATTGGCACACATTAAGTTACGAAACTGTAAACCGCAAAAAAGAAAGCTACCGATAATCTTTTCTTTTTATCGTTACATTATTCATGTTTCAATTCCGAAAGATGAAGACACAGGCCCTTATAGGCAATCTCAAACATCAGTTGGGCTTTAGTTCCCAAGGTTCTGACTATTCCACTGGCCATAGTGTCTTTTAGCGCGACTTCCTGTTTGGCGTTACCTTTTTTCCAGCGGCTTCTTTCGCCAGAGATGGATTTAGCCAGCTTGCGTTTTTCAGCTTCCATATTTTCTTGTGGCTCCACAGGGAAGAGTTTTGGAAACCACTCCACCATTTGTTCCACAAAGTCCTTGTCCGCTATATTTGACTTGGCCACTCCCGACTCAACAATGGCTTTCATGATATAATACCACTCGTTCTTGTTGGAGGGGTTGATGCGCTTTTCTTGGGGTTCACCATACAAACAGGTTTCGTCACCCATATCGATGGCGGCGGCAATGGTGTTGCGCAGCTTCACCAGTTTGTCGTTCGAGTCGAAATAACTGATATTGAAGATGAAATTCTTCAGAGGCTCGTCTATAGGGAATTTTTTTGTGCCAAATCCTTCTTCAACTTCCGCCTCCTCCGCTTCGTCAGCGAAGAAAGCGCTGATCAGCTTCCCGATGTCGTTGCCGCCAGCGGTTCCGATATGGAGTACCTTCTTGTGGTCGTTGTGTATGGCTCCCTCTTCGTAGTTATAGGTGTCGCTCATGTTCTATTTGTTCTGTTTGCTTTTGTCGTAATGTCTTCTCTCTATCCTCGCTCAACATTACCTGATGGCGTTTGTCGTCATGTGTTGCCCCCGACTCATAGTTGTAGAAATTGGTTGGGCGTTCTATGGCTGTCTTTACCGACTCAACCATTTCTTTCTGCTGATTCATGCTTTCCGTCAACCGATAACGATACTTGTTCAGCAATGCCGGATAAGCATTGCGCCACACGTTTATACCATTGAGGACAGGACTCTCATTCAGCTTGCATAACAGATCCCAAGCCATAGCGGGTGGATATTTCATCAACTCCGCATCCACTTCTTCAATGGGGATGGCCGTAAGAATCATCTGTTGCAATACTTCTTTCGTCCTGTCGAGTTCAACTTGCAAATGCCTTTTCTGCTCTTCCATCTGGCGAATCAGTCCGTCCTTGCGAAGGCTTTCGTCCTCCACCTCCTTGTAGCTCTTGGGACGGTGTTCGCGAAGCATCCGTTGGAAGTCCTCGGGGAAAAGAGTATCGCACAACTCGTAGAGCATCTCCGATGGCTCCGTCCTGTTGACGACATCCTGCATCTGAAGGATGACTTTGTCCAATTGCTTACGGTGTTTGCGGTCAAGAATCAATTCGTCGGCACAATCCATCAGCCCGCAATAGTAGATATGCATGTGAGGCATAAACGACTGGCTCGATTTCATCACCGTTTTGCTGACATCGATGAAGCTGGTCCATCTCACGCCGACGATATGCCTCGTCATCACGGAATAGTAATACTTCATGAACAGCCATTGCCGCCTGAGCAGTTCCAGGCTCTCCGCTTTCTTCAGCTTAGGCCAGTCCTGTTGCATGATCATCGTGAAGGCATGAAGAACGCAAAGCACCTCGTCGGTCTTGTAGTCGCTATACACCTCTGCCTTGAACAGCGACCCTTTCAGTTCCTTCGACAGTTCAATCCAATTCTGGCAGCAGTCGGCTCGCAGCAACGCCTCCAGAATATAAAAGTATTGGTAAATGCGCTTCGTTTCATCGATGCGTTTCATGTTGTCGCCCCAACATTCAGCCGACGTAATCAAGTCTTGTTCCGATGCCCAACGGCCAAACTGGTTGTCGTCTTCGATGATGTATTTCAACTCCCATCGTATGCTCTCCATATTGGGCTTGCACAGACGGGGGTCGCCATAGAGATACATCTTATAATATGGCTTCATCATCTCATGCAAAGTGCTTTTATAAAACGAGTCTTTAGGGACGTGGCCAACATACGACGGATACTGTTCAAACAAGTCCAAATCGTCCGGCTGATTGCCGCCATCCATCAGTCTTTCCAAGCGATTGATGATGGTTTCCTGAATATAATCCTTGTAAATATCTAAGCTGTTCATACCTGTTCAATAGCCAGCTGCAAAAGTAAATCATTTTTTGTTTTTTTCATTCTCTTTTTCTACCTATTTTTGCAAACTTGTAATCTGTGTAATAACAACCAACAATATGCAGCAAGACGAACAGCCCACAGCAATAATGACCCAGGGAGGAGAATGCCACATTAAACATCTAACTAACAAAATCAACCTTTTGGATAGCTTTATTAATTAAGCCCCGTATAGCAGACATAGTAAACAAATTAGTATCGGTATGAAAAATAGTATATTTGTCTAAAAAACACAACGCTATGGAAGAATTTGATGTTATAGGTTTGTTGTTGCCTGCATTGAAAAAAGTGGGTAACCGGATTATTGGGTATGATGACCAGATTAGGAAGAAGTTCAACCGGGCCTTGGAGAAGGCTTTGTCGTCAAACGATGAGTTATATGTCAACAATGCAAAAGTTCACATGGCTGAGCTAATAGGTTTGATTATCTTGGTCAAGGACGATCCCTCATCCATCAATACTATATTGCTCCCAAATTACATTTCACAGGACGAATTTAGGAGATTTTATGCCGAAACTGAAAAAGACAAAGACCTTTGTCAAGTCCTGAAAGATGAATGGCATCAATACAAGGCAAAGGAAATCAATAGTCAGGTCAAGACCATCCTTGACTTGATTGTCAAACTATATGACGAAAAAAAGGAGGATAGGACTATTTGGAGGAGTTTGCAAACTGCCGTTGGGCAACTTAATGAGCGCGTTGATGAATTGATAGACAAGAAGGATGGAAAAAATGCTGTTAATGTGACTTCTTTAGATGTCTATTTATTGGAAAAACTTGAGCAAAAGCGCAAGGAGCATCCCAGTTTCAAATTAATGAAAATCGACGACCGACTGTTTCCAAATGCCCAAACCAAGCATAGCACCTTAGTACTTGAAGCTCGTAACTCTAATGATGAATTAAAAACCGTGGCGGAAATCGTTACTGAGAGTTGGGGGAAAGGGAGCAAGAACCATTTGATGATTGAGGGTGAGGGAGGCATTGGAAAGACTGTCACCTTGCTTAGCATACCCGACAAGTTTACCCCATTTCCCGTACCTGCCATATACATACCACTTCACGAATTGCCACAGGGGGACGACCCGATAGAGAGGTATATCAAAAAAAGGGTTCTGAGCAACAAAGAAGATTTGTACGGACAATTATTAGACCTCCTAGAAAAGCCTTGGGACAAGGGGCCACAACTGTTGCTTCTGCTGGATGGCTTCAATGAAATAGCCGCTGAAAAACGTCCAACCATCAGTGAAGATATAAAGCATTGGTCTGAATTTCAGGGTATTCAAATTGTCACCTCTTCACGATATGACATCCATACTTATGTGGCACTCAGCTATGATTATTCGGCGATCAAGCTTCAACCTCTTTCAAATACTACAGTAGAGGCTTATCTGAACAGTATGGGTGTTCGCATCCCTACTGATAGTGCTGTAAAAGAACTCATTACCATACCGCTTTTGCTTACACTTTATGTAAAGACCGAACTCATACTGGAACAAAGAGAGACCGACTCTGCCGAGTTCAAGGAAGCCAAAAATGCTGGTTCTATCGTATGGAACTATTTGCAATGTGAATTATGGCACTTTGGAAAAGAGAATCAAGATGCCAAAAATGCCATCATCGCCATGGAATTCATCGCACCCTATATGGTATGGCAAATGCAACAAAATTCCCTGTTTGTTTTGGATAAAAAGGAATTCCACAAGTTCTTGAGTGATGCATACACACTGTTGAAAAACCACTTCAACAAGCCAGATGATTTTCCATTCCAAATAAAAGACGCGTTACAAAAGGCCGATGGCATACCTCCATTGGAAACCATAAGAAACCTTTTGGAAAAGCATCTTTGTCTTTTTGTAAAAAACGGGAATAGCTACAAGCTGATGCACCAGCAATTCCGTGATGCCTTGGCTGCCATGCATCTCATCAATTCCATCTACTTAAGCGGCAACAGTCGTCCTACGGAATGGAATCCCATCATCGACCATTATGTCATGCAGTTTGTTGTGGATTTGATTGGTGAGGATGAAGCCAATCGCTTGTGGGAACAAAACAGGACAAGCCCACAACTTGAATCCGCCACCCGAAACCAATTGGAACTGCAAAGACAGCTGCACAATTACGATTTCTCGAAACTGGATTTCAGCGGCTTGGATTTGAGCAACATTTCCTTGTATCCCTACCGATATACAAATACAACCATAAAACTGCCCAGCCTTTCGGAAAGGATGGATAAAACGAAGCTGTCTGCCAAGACTTTTTCACCTGAAGGGCATGAGGGTCCGGTGATGGCCGTTGCCGTGACCCCGGACGGTAAACGCATCGTCAGCGGGTCAGGAGACGAAACCATACGTGTCTGGGATTTGGAGACCGGCGCGCCGATAGGAAACCCCATCGAAGGGCATAAAGACCCGGTGTATGCCGTTGCCGTGACCCCGGACGGTAAACGCATCGTCAGCGGGTCATGGGACCACACCATACGCGTCTGGGACCTGGAGACCGGCGCACCGATAGGAAGCCCCATCGAAGGGCATAATAGTGGGGTGAATGCCGTTGCCGTGACCCCGGACGGGAAACGCATCGTCAGCGGGTCATACGACAGCACCATACGCGTCTGGGACTTGGAGACCGGCGCG
>CAMYYB010000033.1 GCA_947303335.1 uncultured Bacteroidales bacterium
AACACGACTGACTCTGGATCAGTAAAGTCCAGGTTCGAACCCTGGTTGGGCAACAGAAAAGCCGCTGTAACTTAAGATGTTGCAGCGGCTTTGTTCTTTTGTTTTTCAGGATAAAAAAAGTACTATTATTATAACCAACAACCTTTATGAACAGTTTCGATATGAAATCACCTCGCAACGTTCTGATAATCTGCGTCTTGTTTTTCATCGCTCTCTGCCCCCACAGTCTTGAGGCTCAAACGCAATCGCTCTTCCACGACAACCGCACCTTTTATGAAGCCAATCTGCGACTCGGTAAATACTTTCCCTTTGAAGAGCGTCACGCTTACATGAAAGTGTTGCCGCAATATGGCGTCGACCTTCGCATGGGGCGACAGACCGATGGGCACAAGGCATGGGAGCGCGACTTCAACCATCTCTCTTATGGTGCCTTTCTGCGCTTCGAGAAGAACAACGTCGACAGTATCCAATTCGTGAATCGCGATGACAACGGCTATGAGAGAGAAACCTGGCGAGCTTTGGGCGACTGCTTCTCGTTAGGTGGATTCATCAATGGGCATCTCTATCAAGGGAAATACTGGTCGTTTGACTACGACCTGATGGGAGGTCTCTCTTTCTGGACCAAGCACGGCGATGAGTTTATCGGTTCTGTTGCCAACGTTCACTTAGCCATAGATGCGGGTCCCACGTTTATGATTGAGGACAAGCTCGACTTCACGCTACGCTACCAGTTTTCCCACTCGTCCAATGCAGCCCTGAGGTTACCCAACTGCGGCATCAACGTGTTCAGCTGGGTGATGGGTGTTCGCTATCATCCCAACGGCAGACCTGAATTGGTTCCCAAGGAAAAACCGCGCCGCGAGTTCACTAAAAGCACCGCTGTCTTTGCTACGGAGTCGGTTGGGCTCTTACAGACCAACGAATGGATGCGCAGCTTTCAGACTGCTGACGGCACTATGGTCAGCGACCTGCCCAACGAGCGGCCCTATTATTTTGCCAATGTCGTCCAATTGGGTCTGCACCGCCAGTTTCATCCCAAGTTCAGCTACAACGTAGCCCTCGATTTCGGCTGGACAGGCGAAACCAAGCGAATGTACGAGAAAGCACAGCAGATGTACGACGACGGACATGAATACTTCACCGGTAACGATGCCATTCCGTTGATGAAATACAGCTTCGGACGTGGTCTGCACCTTGCAGCTTCCACAATGTTCGAAATCAACTATAACCGTTTCGCTTTCTGTCTCGGTGGTGCCTATTACCTCTGGCACGGAATCTACTACGGCACCGACCAAAAGAAGACTTGGGGATTGGCTGAATCGTCGGAGACCAACTTCGAGGACACCTATTTGCCGCCTTGCTACCGCACGTTCTACGGCAGGCTCGGTTTCAAGTATTACTTAGGCGAAAACCGCAATATGTTCGTCGGATCGTTTATGAAGGTACATGGTGCCGTGATTGACTACGCAGAATTCACCTTCGGAGTGAATTTGTTCCGTTTCTAATAGTCTTCCTCTCGAATCAGGATGCCCTGCTCGTCGTACCACTTCCAGTGGCCACAATGGCGACCTTCTTCATAGAAACCCTCTTCGCGCAGGTTGCCGTTGACCCAATAGACCGTAGCTGCTCCAGTACGTTTCCCGTCTTTAAAGTAGCCGTGACTCTGTACCCGACCATCGGGGTAGTAGGCCGTCCACTCGCCTTCCATCTTATCGTTCTTCATCGGACCTTCCATCCTGACCTGACCCGTTTGGTAGTATTCCGTCTTATAGACGCATTCGCCCTTCTTGTTAAGTTTCACAACCGTCTGAGGCTGTTCGTTGGGATAACGCACTTCAACCTTCTCCGTCAGTCTTGGTGTGCAGCAGGCGAAGGTCAATAGAGTCAGCAGTATAAGAGTTACTTTTTTCATAAATTTCAAGACCACATCAATTAAACAATTAAACAATCAACAATTAAACAACAATCTCTCCCCTCTCGACTCCTCGTGGAACATACCCTTCTCGTAAACCAGATTACCGTTGACAAAAGTATGCGTCACACGAGAACACACTTCAACGCCCTCGTAAGGTGTCCAGCCACATTTGGCGTATTCCTCTTTATTGGAAATAGGATGAGGGTCATTCATATCCACCAAAGCCAAGTCGGCGTGATAGCCTTCGCGGATAAATCCTCTGCGATCGATGCGATATAAAACGGCAGGATTATGACACATCAGCTGCACCAGCTGGGGCAGGTCTATTACGCCGCTCTGCACCAAGTTAGCCATTACGTCCAAAGAATGCTGTATGGACGGAAAGCCTGATTTGCTGGTGAAGTAGTCGTCTGTCATCTTCTCCTCCAGCAGATGCGGTGCGTGGTCGGTGCCGATGGTATCGATGCGACCTTCCCGTAAGGCTTGCAGCAAAGCCTCTCTGTCGCGATGCGACTTGATAGCCGGATTGCACTTGATGGCGAAGCCCTTCGTCTCGTAGTCCTTGGCATCAAACCAAAGATAATGCGGACAGGTCTCAGCCGTAATGCGTTTCTCCCCTAACGGAATGTCGTTCCTGAACAACGCCAGCTCCGCTTTGGTGGAGATATGCAGCACATGCAGGCGGGCACCAAACTTCTCAGCCATATCGACGGCTTTCGATGAAGAGCGGTAGCAGGCCTCCATAGTACGGATAAAGGGATGTATACCTGCATCCAGTTCCACTTGTCCTTTTGCAGCCAAGTCCTTGCTGCACACCGTATTCTCATGAATCGTCTGTTCATCCTCGCAATGCGCTGCAATCAAGCAAGGCGACTCGCGGAAGAGGCGCACCAGCACCTCATTCCTATCCACCAGCATATTGCCCGTGCTACTGCCCATGAAGAGCTTGATGCCACACACCCGCTTCGGGTCGGTTTTCTTCACCTCATCAAGGTTGTCGTTGGTGGCTCCAAGATAGAAGGAATAGTTGGCTAACGACTTCTCAGCCGCCAAGTCAAACTTCTGTTGCAAAAGGTCTTGCGTCGTCGTTTGGGGAAGGGTGTTAGGCATATCCATAAAAGAGGTCACGCCACCTGCAACGGCGGCACGGCTCTCTGTATAAATATCCGCCTTTTGCGTCATTCCCGGCTCACGGAAGTGTACATGCTCATCGATGATGCCCGGGATAAGGTACTTGCCATTCGCCTCGATGACTTGCGTTGAAGGGGTTGGCCCTTCGACAAACTCAGAGGCCTTATCAGAGGCCGCCCCTTCCCTATCAATCCTTGCAATCTTTCCGTCCGAAACCAAAACACTCGCCACGAAGGTTTCCCCCTCGTTGACCACTGTCGCGTCTTTGATATAGTAGTCCATCAGTTTTTCTTTGATTTGATTTTTCCTGTCAGTCCTCTCCAGCGCAAGTTGATAACGCCGAAGACGGCTTCCTTGAAGATACCCTTGCTCATCTTCGACTGTCCCTCGCGACGGTCGGTGAAGATGATTGGCACCTCTTCAATCTTAAAGCCGAGTTTCCAGGCCGTGTATTTCATCTCAATCTGAAAGGCATAGCCCACGAATTTGACTTTGTCGAAATCGATGGTCTCCAGAACGCGGCGTGTGTAACACACAAAACCCGCCGTAGTGTCGCGCACCTGCATCCGAGTGACGAAACGAACATAGGCAGAGGCATAGTACGACATCAGCACGCGACCCATAGGCCAGTTGACCACGTTGACTCCCGTCTTGTAGCGTGAGCCCACGGCGAGGTCAGCACCGTTGGCGCAGGCATCGTGGAGACGAGAAAGATCGTCGGGATTGTGCGAGAAGTCAGCATCCATCTCATAGACATACTGGTAGTCGCGCTCAAGAGCCCACCTGAAGCCCGTAAGATACGCTGTTCCCAGACCCAGCTTGCCAGCCCTTTGAATCATAAAGAGGCGTTCGCCAAACTCCGCCATGAGTCGTTTCACGATGTCAGCGGTGCCGTCCGGACTGTTGTCGTCGATGATGAGGATATCGAAGGCCATCGGCAGGCCGAAGACATACCGGATGATGTTCTCAATGTTCTCCTTCTCCTTGTAGGTCGGGATGATGACTAAATTCTCAGACATACCAAATTCGTTTACCATTCAACGCGCAAAGATAGTAGAAAATTGCAAATGGAGGAACTACACTTTGCAAAAATCGATGAAAATTGTCGGGGGGGAGGAGATGGTAAAACCAAGTCACTACGATGCCCCAAAAAACAGGCACTCGAGTCAAAACATCGATTGACTCGAGTCATTCGATGAAATCACTCGAGTGAAGCGAAAAAATGACCCGTGAAGAATAGCTCAAGCAACGGCAACAAAGAGTATTTAATTTCAAAAGCAACCCCAAGTCACTATTCATCCCGCTCCATCACCAACAGCAGGGACTCGAAAAACGCAAACAGGGAAGCACCCGCCTGCGTCTCAAGGGTGTCCTCAGGGAACATGGAGAGCAAAATGATACAGAGAAATATCGTACACAAATAGGCGCGGCGTTTCCTTGACGAGAAATAGGGCCAAAGCAGCAAGACAAGGAAGAACGCCAACCCCATCAGACCGAAAGCTACAGCAATGGTCAAATACTGGTTGTGGGCGCGGAAACGGAACTCCTCCCTCAGTGGCGAATGAATCTCATCATAAGTCCGGCTGAAGGCCTGAGGCACATCACCCGTACCCACCCCGAACCAAGGATGCTGACGGATGAGGTATAAGGCAGCCCGAGTGTATTCAATGCGTTGCGAAAGCGAGCCTCCGTTGGGATTGTTATAACGACGGTAAAGGTTATATTCAAACAAAGTGGACGATAATCGTGCCCTGAGTCCAGGATGTTTCCAGTTGTTATAGTTGGCCACACCTTGTTCTATATTTCGGATGTCCTCATCGGTAAGAGACAATACACCTTCGGCATCTTTACGCAAATCCTTCGAGGTAAGATAACGCGCCAAAGTAGCCTCTAAGTTCTCTCCGTTTAGGGTCTCTCCCTCAAAAGGCAGCTCGCTACGCTGCGACCAAGTCTCCTGCAACTCCTTGCGGCAATAATAGAGCCCCACATATTGCCCGTCCTCAACGGGATTGTGTATCGTATCGTGCCAATAATCGTTGCCCAAGGCCGTTTTCTTCTCCAAGGTGCTGAAATCGACAGGCTTTATTTCCACCAAAGGTTTCACCCAACGCACCGACAGTATGATGCCGACAGTAAGTACTACCAAAATACCAACACCGATGCCGATACGCCAGCCCCTACCCTTCTGCCAGCGAAGGAACGCATAGAGAAGCGAAACCGCAACGACGGCAGCCAGGACAGCATAGCCTGAGAGCGACTCGAAAATATAGATTTGCCAGACAAACCAAAAGACCATGAAGTATTGCAGGTATCGGTTGAGAGCAAAACGGGTGTTGAAGGCCGGGACGGGGAATCGTACTTTAGCTGACCCTTCGATGTTTCGACTGGACTCAGCAATCGCAGGCTCAGGAACCTTTGTAGTAGCGATATACCAAAAGATGATGGCGATGCAAAAGACGATGTTGAGGCAGAAGCGGATGTGGCTGATGAAGTGGGAAATCTCGCGGATGTCCTCATAGTCGTGCCGCCAGTAGGCCAAGCCGCTGAAAAGGGTGGCGACGAAAACCGAAAGCACATAGACGAACATCACCTGATTGAAATGCTTGCGTTCCAACATCGGCATCGACGACAGGATGAAAGGCAGCACGAGGATGGGCAGTTTGACACGCAGGTCTTTCAAGGCATACTGGAAATCAGAAGTGTAGAGAAGACCGACGATGTGCATTAAGTAGAAGGCTACCAATAGGACGGCAGGCTTGTTGTGCCAGAAACGGGAAAGTTTGTTGTGGATTGTTTTTGTGTAAAAACAATCCACAACCCATACGATAACCAGCCAAAACTGGGAAAGGCTCATCAGAAAGGGGGAGAGTGTGAGACCCACCGCCATCATCATCAGACCCAAAACAAAGGCTTGCGTCAGAGTGAACCGTATGGGCATCTTCGGGGCCATCACTTACCGCTCAGGATGCTGTGGTACTCGTCCTTGCCGTTGCTGTTGAGCAGGATTTCAAAGGCGCGTTGCAAATCGGGGTCATTCTGCAAGGCTGCGATGATGCGGCCTTTCTGATAGTAATAGCGGCTGGCAATCTCAGAGCGCAACAGTTCTTCAATATCCTTTCGGTTGTTAATAAGGTCGTTAGCCTTTTCGGCAGCAAGGTTTTTCTCCAGCTGCTCAATCTGGGGCTGTATCTTGTCCAGATAGCCTTCCTCCTTGGCGATCTTCTTCAATCTCTCAATGGCTTTCTCACTTTCGGTGGTATAGCTGAAGCCCTTGTCCTTGACAAAATTCACAAAATCCTGATAAGTAGCCTCGTCTATTTGGAAACGGTCGGCGGAGTCAATGGTGGAATGCTCGCTGTGGTACTTGGTGGCATAGTCGAAGATGAAGTTCTTTCCGTATAGATAAGCCGTCACGATGGCGTACGGGTCACGAGTGACTTTCACATCGGGAGTGATACCGTGTCCTTCGTAAACGGTGCGTCCGTGCATCGTGGTGAAGGGCTTGCCGAGCGAATCGTTCTTCGCTTGGGTGGTGTCTTTCTTGTGCGAGTAGTCAATCTCCTGGATACAGCGTCCACTGGGGATGTAGTAATGGGCTACCGTCACCTTCATCTGTGTGTTGTAACTCAGCGGCAGGATGTTCTGCACCAGACCTTTGCCGAAAGTGCGCTCACCGATGACGACACCCCTGTCGTAGTCCTGCAAGGCTCCAGCCACAATCTCGCTGGCTGAGGCACTGTTGCCGTCAACAAGGATAGCAAGGGGGATTTCCAAGTCTATAGGGTCGTTCAAGGTGGGGTGTACGCTGTTGGCGGTAGCCGCCTTACCTTTCATCGAGACAACGGGCTGGTTCTTGGGGATGAAGAGATTGACGATGTCGACGGCCTCGTTCATCAGACCACCTCCGTTGCCGCGAAGGTCAAGGATAAAGCCTTTCAACTGTTGGTCCTTGCGCATCTCCATGAATTTCTCTTTCAACTCTTTGCCTGCATCACGGGTAAAGCCGCTCAGCGAGAGATAGGCTATGCCGTTGTCGAACACCTTATAATAAGGGATGTTGTCAATCTTCACCTTCTCGCGCTTGAGGGTCACTTCTATGGGCTTTTCTTGGCCATAACGCTTGATTTTCAGCTTGGCTTCTGTGCCAGGCTGACCTTTCAGCAGCTCGCTGACCTCTTGGGTGTTTTTCTTGCGGCAGTCTACGCCATTCACTTCGAGAAGGATGTCACCAGCAGTAAGACCTGCCTTCTGTGCTGGCCAGCCGTAGTAGGGCTCTGAAATGCGGGTATATTCGCCATCGTATTGAATCAAGGCTCCGATGCCACCGTATTCGCCCGTCGTCATAAAGCGGGCATTCTCGATGTCGGATTCTGGGATGAAGACCGTATAGGGGTCTAAACCGCTCAGCATCGCTTTGATGGCAGTCTCGTTCAACTCGCCAGGGTTGATTTCATCCACGTAATTCAGGTTAAGCTCGCGTAACAGGCTGTTGTAGATATCAAGGCTCTTGGCGATTTCGAAGTTGTTCTGTTTCTCTTGTGCCACCAAAGCAAAAGGAAGCAGCAAGGCAAGAATTAAGGTTAAAAAGGTATTTTTCATTTCAGATTTCATATTTCGTCATTTTGTCAACAATTCATCTATCAACAACCCTCACGGCACCGGGTCATAACCGCTACCACCCCAGGGATTGCACGAGAGGATGCGCTTGAAGGTAAGCCAGCCACCCTTGAAAAAGCCGTATTTCCGAATAGCCTCAATGCCGTAGTTGGAGCAAGTAGGCGTATAGCGGCAACTATTGCCCAACCAAGGCGACAACGTGACCTGATAGATCCTAATGAGCAGAATCAGGAAGTCGGCAGGCAGTCGTTTAATGCTCCGGATAACGTTTGACCAGTTCATGGATGACTTTTTTCGTCTTGGTGAACATCTCGTCGTAGCTGTGGATCAGCGTAGCCGTATAGACTAACGCTACATCCAGGGAAATATTATCTCTTTCGCAGATTTCAACGAGGGGCAACTTGTTCTTGCGCCAGCTCTCGCGAATGAGCCGCTTGACGCGGTTGCGCTTAAAGGCATGATGAAAGCGTTTCTTCGAAACCGAGAGGAGCACACGACAAGTTGCAGGACGACTTTCGTTCTTATGAAAGAGATAGACCACACGATAAGGATAAATCGAAATACCTTTGCCCTTGGCAAAGAGCAGCTCAATGTCATTTTCTTTGCAGATGCGTTCGTATTTCGGGAGGCCTTCCTTCGCAGCCATAACGACTTATCTCTTCTTGCTCTTCTTCTGCTCGGCAGCAAGGTATTGCTCGATAGCCATCGTCATCGAAGGTGCCGTCTCCGACGGAGCCTTAACGTTGAGTTCGAAACCGGCTTCCGTAATAGCGTGACAGGTAGCCTCACCGAAACCGCCGATGGCCACTTCCTCTTGTTTGAACTCAGGGAAATTCTCCTTCAGCGAATGGATACCCGCCGGACTGAAGAACACCAGCATCTCATAATCTGCAATCTTGATATGCTTCACGTCAGCAGGCACGGTGCGGAACATCACAGCCTTAGTGAAGTTGAGCTTGGCAGCAGTAAGTTGTTCGGTGGTCGAGTCGGAACTGATGTCGGAGCAGCAATAGAGATACTTCTCGTCCTTGTGCTTCTTCATGATTTCGATGAGGTCATCCAAGGTTTGGTTACCATAGAACACTTTACGTTTGCGGTACTGCACATAGCGTTGCAGATAAAAGGCAGTCGACTCGTTAATGCAGAAATACTTGAGAGTTTCAGGCACATTGTAGCGCATCTCCTTGGCGACGCGGAAGAAATGATCCACCGCATTACGGCTCGTCAGGATAATGCCTGTGTATTCCGGCAATTTGATATGGTTTTGGCGCAATTCGCTCGCCGAGACCTCGTCAAGTTTGATAAATTTCTCGAAGGTGAAACTGACACCGTATTTCTTCATCATGTCAGCATACGGGGTCTTTGCAATGTCGGCTGGTTGGGGCTGTGAAACCAAAATATGCTTAATCTTCATGCGCTTTTGTCACTTTAAAAACACCATTAAATCGTTATTCTTCAAAAACCTTGCCAGCTTAACTCTTTAAAGCACAGAACCTTGACTAAAAAACCGAACACCTGCCGTGAGGAGCAATGCTGTTGGGATGATTTCGAGGCTGCAAAAATACAAAAAAATAAAAAACGATGACATCTTTATTGCAACTCTAGTCTCCAAAATTTCCAAAACAAACCGAATCAACGCCGACAAGCCAATGATGCCGATGCCCACCCACACAAAGAGCGAATAGGGATTGTATAATAGCAAAAGCAACACTGGAACCATAGCGATAAAACTGAAAATCGACACCGAAATTTGCACCGTCACCTGTCGGTTGACGGCATCTCGGGTATCAAAAATCCAGTTCATATAATACAGAAACAGAAAACGCAACAACACCCATAAGGCCACAATTCCCAAACTAAAGAAAAACATTCCCGTGGTATTGTACTGCATCGCATCGCGAGTAAGCACCACAAAGCTCTTCTGAACAAACAAAGCTATTATCAGAATATAGGCCAACATAAAGGTAAATCCCAAAAAACTTCCTATTGGGCTCCACTCACGCAACAGTTGGTTAGTGTGGGCCACGCCTCCCGGCACCGAAAGGATTTGACGGAACTGTCGGGGAAACAGTTGCTTGTTCATTACAATAAGTAGAAGCAGCAAACCCAACACGACAATATTCCAACCCATAAAGATATCGTAGGTGATGCGAGGCAGGGGATTGACCGTACCACCAAAAGTAGTGACGAAACTCTCCGTCACCGGGTCACACAAAGTAGTATCCGCTACTGCAACTGTATCAACCACTTGCTTCGCCACACCGGGATGATAGGATATGAATGGGTATTGGGGCATAAGACGCTTCGTTTTCAGGGTGCAAAAATACAGGATATTTCAAGAATATGGTCATGTTGAATACGTTTTTATTATTTTTGCTACCTTTGCGTTTCCAAACAGCAATGAAATGATCAAAAACATCTATAAATTCGGCGGTGCTTCGGTGAAAGACGCAGAAGCTGTGCGTAATCTGGCCGACATCGTCAACCAACACAAGAGCGAAGACATTCTTCTGATTGTCTCAGCTATGGGCAAGACCACCAATATGTTGGAAAAGGTACTCGCCAACTTCCGTGCACATGAGGGCAATCTCGGAATGGACGCCCTGCACGAAGTGATTGCTTATCACGATGGCATCGTCAACGGTCTCTTTGGCGATAAAACCAACCCCGACTTCGCTGAAAGCATCGCCAACCTCTTTATTGAGTTGTGGGAAAAGCTACAAGAAACCGACAAGCCCTACGACTACCAATACGATCAGACCGTTTGTTACGGAGAGCTCATCTCGACTACCATCATTCAGGAGTACCTTAATCAATGCGATATCCCCACCCGCTGGCTCGATGCCCGTAAGTATGTCATCACCGATGACCGATTCCGTGCTGCCAGCCCCGACTGGGACGAAACGCGTCTACGCATCAGCAAACTGAACGACGAACATATACGCGGACTGGTTTGCCTTACGCAAGGCTTTATCGGAGGCACCAACGAAGGGAAACATACCACCACCTTAGGGCGCGAAGGTTCCGACTTCACTGCCGCCATCTTTGCCAACTGTCTTGATGCCGAGGAGGTCATTATCTGGAAAGATGTAGACGGACTGCTCAACGCCGACCCGAAACGCTTTCCCAATACTGTGAAGATACCTCACATCCCCTATTCCGAAGCCATCGAGTTGGCTTTCTACGGAGCCACTATCATTCACCCAAAAACCATCAAGCCGCTGCAAAACAAAGGCATCCGACTCAAAGTGCAGTCCTTCGTCCACCCCGAACACGAGCCCACACTCATCGACGGCGAACACAATTCGAATGACGAGAGCATCCCTTCCTACATTGTGAAAGACAATCAAACCTTGGTGAGCATCACACCCCGTGACTTCTCGTTCATGAACGTCCACAATCTGCAAATCATCTTTAGAGTCTGTGATGAGTTAAACCTTCACGCCAACATGATCCAGACCTCCGCCCTGATGCTGTCGTTCTGTTTCGACAGCGACCCACAAAAACTGAACTTCCTGCGAGCTGAGCTGCACGATGCTTTCAGAATCAGGTACAACGAAGGCTTGCAGTTGTTCACTATCAGGCATTATCGCGAGGACTCAGGCAAAGACTACCTGCAAGGGAAACGCATCCTCGTCCAGCAGGAAAGCCGCAGCACCATCCAATATGTATTAGCGTAGGGACACACAACGTATGTCTACAAAAACGGAAAAATGAAGATCATCGCCCATATCCACACCGACTTCCCAACCAAGTTCGGCATTCCGAGGCAAAGCGGCATCATCCCGTCGCTGAAAGGCAGGATTGTCTTTGAGCCAGAGTATCGCAACACGGAAGCCGTCAGGGGGTTGGAGGCGTTTTCACACATCTGGCTGATTTGGGAATTCTCAGAGGCGGTGCGTGAAGACTGGTCACCTACAGTACGTCCCCCTCGCTTAGGCGGCAATATTCGCATGGGTGTCTTTGCCACACGTTCCCCCTTCCGTCCCAACCCTATCGGGCTATCTTCCGTGAAACTGGAAAAGGTGGAAATCGACCCGAAACTCGGTCCCGTGCTTCACGTCACAAGTGCCGACTTAATGGACGGCACACCCATCTACGATATCAAGCCCTACATCACCTATACCGACAGCCATCCCGATGCCGTCAGCGGATTCGCCTCTAAACCTGCGGAATATCTTTTGGACGTTGATTTCCCCGAGAGCTTGCTTCAAAAAGTCCCCGAGAGTCAAAGGGAGCCCCTCATCGAAGTGCTGGCCCATGATCCAAGACCCCAATACCAAAACGACCCAGACAGGCTTTACGGAATGGCTTTCGGAGATAAGGAAGTGAAATTCAAGGTTGAAGGGTCGCTACTCACCGTTGTTCAAGTCAGCTGACTTGTAGCTCTGAGCTTTCACCCTTGCCTTCAAATAAGAGGGACGGAAAGACACATCGAAATTCCGGATTTGCACGATGCTCCCCGAGAAGTTGTGGACATAAAGCTTGATTTCCTGCGCTGTGCGTAATGTGGAGTCTATCGGCAGGGCATAGGTGGCGAAATCCCACGCACCAGTTTTCTGAACCTGAGATTTGACGGCATACGAGTCAATCGACACTTTCCCTTGGGCATTGTGCTTTTCCACAGCCAAGACAGCCTTACTCAAACTGTCTTGCTGATGAATTTCGAAAGCCACATTCATGATGCTCCAATCGGGTTGGATGCTGTCTCCTGTGAGCACCAAGGTGCTGCCGTAAGGGTTTTGCCAATCCAACGCTCTTGTGGCAGACAGGCAATAATGCCCTTTGTCCAAAATTAAAGTCTTTGGATTTTGGTATTCCTCGGGATAGAACTCCTTCAAAGCCGAAGCCAGATGGTCAGCAACAATGCGTCGCCCTTCTTCATAGTAATGTTCAGTGGTCCAATTCTGGTCGATGAAATTGACATCGCGGACCAGGCTCAAGTTATTGACAACCCTCACGCCTTCAAGGTTCCCATAGCGCTGCAACAAGAAATCGCGGTTGTGCCGGAACAGCAACATCAGGTCTTTGCCCACCAACTCATTGGCTTTGTCGACATTCTCCGCCATCAAATTGAAGACAAGGTTCCAACCTCGCTCGCGGCATAACGCCACGATGTTGTCGAAGTCCTTCAATCTTGGATTGTTTTCTTCAATCTGGAAGCCGTAGGTCTTGATATAATGACAGGCCAAAGCAGTCACGTCCCAATCACGCTGCCCACAGGCATCATACCAACCATAGGTATACATACCATAGTTCCAATCTGCATTGGTACGCCAAATGAAGTTGGGGATGTTGAAGGTATCGTTTCTCCAATGCTCATGTACTATCGCATCCCATTCTTCTTCGGTCTTGATGGGATAGGCCTTGAACGCCAGCAGGAAGCGGTTCACCAAAGGCGGATAATCCTCAAGCAGCACCAACTGTTTTCGCAAGGGTGTCTCAAGCTTCGAATAAATCCACAGCGGGCCAAAAGAACGCAGATTCATCGTCACCACCACCGTCTCGACTGCCGACGAAGCGGGAACGTGCTTCAACATATAATAATAGGTCTGCGCGTGAGAGGCTTCCTTGGTCAGGTCGCCCATCTTTACTGTGGGGAAGTAATCCGATGTAAAGTCACTAATTTTGCGATGATTGGGTTCATCATCCCCAAAATGATTGTTTGAAGACTCGCCAAGATAGATTATCCGACAACTGTCGTCAACCACCTGCCATGAAAGTTCAACGATATCGGAATGCTGGCGCAAGTCCTTCTCAAAGAACCATCGAGAATACACCCAATTGAGCACCACGAGCATCACCAAAACCATTCCTATGCGTATCAACAACTTCTTCATGGTTAGAACTGGAAATAGATAAACGGAAAATTAGCGACACTCGAACAGCAGATAGTCATAAAGACCAAAACGGCATAAACCGCCCACCTCAATACCAAAGGTTTATCGTTGCACCAGACATCAAAACGGGTGTTGCGAAGCAGGATGTCAAAGAGAATGAGCAAACCGAGATAGAGCCACATCCCGGTTCTCACGTGCATCATCTCCCCCTCGCCGAATTTGGTAAAGGCCGTCACGAAAATCTCCTTCAGATGTTCCATGCTGGTGGCACGAAACATCACCCAAAACAGCGTCACCAACACGAAGGTCTTCATCACACTTAGGGCGTTCAGGAATAAGGGGGCATCCCTCCTTGTCGACAAAGCAGAACTACGCAATAGTTTTTCTACAATATGCAACACACCATGGGCAAAGCCCCACAGCAGAAAGGTCCAAGCTGCACCATGCCAGATGCCGCTCAACACAAAAACCACAAGGATATTGAATACCCATCGCCCAAACTTTACCCGACTACCGCCCAAAGGGATGTATACATAATCGCGGAACCAAGTGGACAACGAAATGTGCCAGCGGTGCCAAAACTCGGCGATGTTTTTGGAAAGATACGGCGAGCGGAAGTTATCGGTGATGTCGAAACCCATCAGCTTCGCGCTACCCAAAGCAATGGTAGAATAGCCAAAGAAATCACAATAGATTTGGAAACTATAGAACACCATACCAAGCAACACACTCCATGAGTTGTACTCACCCAAATGTCCATACACCTCGTCAACGTATTCGCCTAAATGGTCGGCCACCACCATTTTGACGAAAAAACCGAAAAGAATAAGTCGCATACCTTTAGAGATGTTCTCATAGCGGAACTCCTTTTTCTCATGCAGTTGCCGCAACAAATTGCCGGGTCGCTCAATTGGACCAGTAACGAGTTGCGGGAAAAACATCACATACAGCGAGTAGTAGCCAAAATGTTGCTCTGCCTTTTGATGACCGCGACACACCTCTATCACATAGCTCATGCTCTGGAAAGTGTGGAACGACAGACCGATGGGCAAGATGATATGCGTCATGAGATGGGTTTCCATGCCCAACGAAACACACAATTGGTCCAAATTCTCGGTGATGAAGTTCAGATACTTAAAGACAATCAGCACCGTGAGGGTACTCACGATGCTGACAATCATAAAGGTTTTCTTCTTTCGAGGTTGATCGGCACAACGCTCCATCAAAATTCCCGAAGAGTAGTCTATGACGATGGTGACGAGCAGGATAAGGATGTATTTCGGCACAAACCACATGTAGAACACGCAGCTGGCCGCAAGGAGCATCAGCCAACGCCATTTGTGGGGCAGCAGGTAGAACAGCAGCACCACAATGGGCAGAAAAACGAGGAATTCTATGGAATTAAAAACCATAAGACCCTCTGCGGTGATTACTTAATCTTCTTGACTGCTGTCTGCAATATCTTGTCGCCCTGATTCTTGTCATAGACATAGACCATCAGGTAACACTCGTCGGCATCATAGTCAGAATTAAGCTCGGTGCTATAGTTGAAATGGAATGTCTCATTAGCATCCACGTGGATACCTTCGAATGCCTCTCCATTGGCACCGTTAAGCGTGCCACGTAACACATTACGGAAGACATATTCCTTATCAACACCTCCTGGGATAGTCTGCCAGCCCATAATATTGTCTTCAACCAGACATACCGTGATATAAAACTCTCCACCCAAATCGGTCAATGCTACAACGTTTGCCGTCACTTCCAACCGACGACTGGCTTCGTCATATTGGGGAGCAACCATAATCTCAAACGATTGTTCTTCATTCAATGCCTCTGTCACAGGGGTATCGATTTGCTCGACATACAACGTATTGCCATCTGTCAAGGCCACATGGTCAACAGCGAACAAAGGATTGGAGCTATTGTTGTTGTACCACTCCGTACCCTCATCGGTGAGGAAATCAGGGAAACTTCCCACAGGTTGAGCCAAATAACCGGCATGAACACTCATAATGAAGATATGATCTTCACCCAACTGATGTTGCAGGTTGTGGGCATACTCGGCAGCAGCAGGGCAATTGACGCAACGGGCTCCTGTGAAGTCTTTGATAAGCACCGTCTTGCCAGTAGGCTCTATATTGCCTGTTTCCACAACAACCGTCACCGTATAGACCGCTGTCGTACCATTCTGGGCTGTCACGGTATAAGTCACAGGATTTGTGAAATCTTGAGCCACACCCGAAGCGGGATCAACCGTAGCCCCTTCAGACACCTCGATGGTGGGAACCAATTGCGTGACATCTGTCTCAGCAGGAAGCACAAAGTTAATCTTATGGGTTATTTCATCTATATCACCTATACCATCATCGCCCAATGCATCGAAGCAGAACGACAAAATGCTTTTTTCGTTCTCCGCATCATGGACAACAACCGTCACCATATACAGTGCAGTAGTACCATCCATGGCCGTAACGGTATAGTAAACTGGATTAGTGAAATCCTGTGCCACGCCTGACTCAGGCTCGACAGTGGCATAAGTGGAAACTGCAATGGTCGGAGTCATTTGGGTCACATCGGTGCCACCAGGGAAATCCAGCACCACAATCTTGGCATCCTCGTCGATAGTACCCACAACACCTGCCATTTCAAATTTCAAAAGAAACTTTTCGCTCTCTGCACCTTGGATATAGGGTTCCTTCTCGACATCGCAGGCATTCATGAACAACATGGCAGCAAATAGTGCCATACCTATTCTTAGTATTCTTTTCATTGTTCCAATCATTAGAATTAAACCTCAATTAAAAACTCGTTGAAACCGTCAACGAAACACCGCTTGATGCAGGTACCGTGCGGCATACGCCACCGACGCAAACCACACCCTCGCTCTGACGTCCAGCACTCAGCATGATGCGAGTGGCATCGTGTATATAACTAACGGAACCCGTAAAGTAATGGTCACGAAACTCCGGCACGGGGTTCCCATAGTTCCATTTGTCAGCGATGGAGAATGACCAATGCGGGGTGATGGTGTATTCCAGCAAGGCAGCCAACCAGTCGCCACGTTTCTGATAATCCTTCTTCTCGCTCTCTTCGTACTCGTAACCGGCATAAACCTCGTTTTCCCACAAGCCCTGCAATTCAAGACGCAGGCTCTGGCGCTTATTAATCTTATAGGTTGCATCCAAGAAAGCAATGTTGGCTTTCACAACAGGGGCTCCAGCGTGTCCCTCGATAGTCTCGATGTCGTAATACAGGTTGATATACTGTGCCGTAAGATGCCAGTTCTTACCGATCTTCTTGTCAATCTCAAAATTGATGTCGCGGAAGAAGCGGTGATTGCTGATGGCAAAGAACTTGGATGTGTAACCAAGGGTGCCCGGTTCATTCAGTCCAATCTGGTTGCCAAAGGCAACTGAATCACGGACAATGTCGTTCACCTGACTCATGTTGAAAGCCAACTTGGTACCATATTTTCCACCGAGTGCCGTACCCTTGGGAATGGTATAGTTGATTTGCAGCTGAGCTGCCATCTCGCCGTTGGGCTGCGTCGAGTAGGTATACATCGAAGGCAGGCTGTGCGTATGCGTATAATTAATAGGTGGAATGAAGTTGATGTCGAGGTTGTTCTGCTTGCCTGTGTACATCGACTTGAAGCTCATGTTGTCGACACGTTTCACCTGCAGCACCGCACCGAAGCCCTTCTGCGAATAGCTCAGCGAGGACAGGATGGCGCGACCTTCCTTATAGATGAAATTGTTGATAGCTGAAGGGTCGTTCACCTTATAGGCATATTCGGTGCTGAAAGCGAAACCTCCATAGCCCAAATTGATTCGGGCAGCAGCGGCTCCCACATTCAAGGGAATGTTATAGAACGAACTTTGGTCAAACTGCTTCTTGCTGACAAAGCTGCCACCCAAACTCATCTTAAACTTGGACTCGTTCAGCGCAGGGATGCTCTGGTTGAGGTCCCAGTCGGCATCAATGCCACGAACAATGCCGCGATAGTCGTCAGCAGCGAAGTCGCGCTCCAAATAAGGTGCCCAGTAGTAACGCTGGCGTCCATACACAGCTTTCAGTGTCACGCCTTTCGTGGGACGAAACACCACTCTGGCACCACGCAAGGCATTGTCCATACCGAGCGACCACTCCTCGTAAGTGCGGAACACCAGACCGCTACCAAACTGGTCGTAGATATCGCCCACCGTCATACCGATGAAGCCGTTGTCGTAGGAGGCAAAGAAGTTGGCCAGACCCACGCCATTCAGTTCGCTGCGGAAACCGTTCATCTCGGGCAGGAAGGCCTCGAAGCGGATACCCGCCGAGAAATTGCCGTTGGTGTAATTAAGTTTTCCAAAGCCGTTGATGCCAAACTTCTTGCCGTTGAGGTCGGTGATGCCGATGCCCTGGTCAAGCATATAGTATTGTGCATCGGTCTGGAAGCTGCCGCTCACCTGACTGTTCTCAAGGAACGACTGAGCACTCGCTCTGAAGCTGAACGTCAGGGCGAGTGCAAGGATGAATAGTATATGTTTGTGCATAACCTCTTGTATTACTTTTTCTTCTTGGCGACTTTCAGGATTTCCTCATAAAGGTCTTCCTCAGCACCCTCGAAATAACCCGTGTGCTGATAGACAAGTTTGCCCGTACCGTCGAACAGGAAGGTATGAGGCGGGTTACTCACATTCATGGCACGTTTGAGGTCGCTGTTCACGTCGAGCAGGATGTTGAATTCCCAACCCTTGCCTTCTACAGTGGGTTTCACCTTAGCGGTGGAACGCGAGTCGTCAATGGATACAGCATAGATAGCCACGCCGGTCTCATCCTGCCAGTCCTGATAGACGTCATTCAAAGCATTGTGCTCCTTAATGCAGGGACCGCACCAAGTGGCCCAGAAGGTGAGAACGATAGGGTTACCGTTGTTCGACAGGGTCGAGATGTTCACGTCCTTGCCGTCCAAGTTCTTGATGGTCACGTTCGGCAAATCAGATTTGGTTTGCGCATGAAGGCCTACACAGACGAAGGCCATCAGCAAGAGTGTCATTAGCTTTTTCATCGGATTTAAAATTTAATATTCAAAAGAGTTAAAGATTCATTCTATCTGACAATACACTTCAAGCAACTTGCAGTACTTCTCAGCCCTGATGCTCACCTTTTTGATGAGGTTCGGTATCAGGACACATTCTCCAGCATTTACAAATATCGCGCCATTTCCCCAATTCAAGGTGAATTTTCCTTCCATTGCGATTAAAATCACGAAGGAATCGAGGTTAGTATAGTCCTTTTCCATCTCACCTTGGAGTTGGAGAAGGTTCGTCACAAAGTACTGGCAGTCGACGACAGGCACCGTGCGGTTCATCACATCGGGTACTTCGATTCTGTAGCTGTCAGGCATCGTGCCGTCAATGGCTTCCACCGATTGCGGGATATGCAATTCTCTACTCATACCTGCTTCGTTGATGCGGTCCCAGTCGTAGATGCGGTAAGTAGTGTCGCTGGTCTGCTGTATTTCAGCAACCAAGATACCCGGTCCCAAGGCGTGGACGCGACCCGCAGGGATGAAGAACACATCGTCAGCCTTCACCGCCTCATGGTTCAACACCGATTGCAGTCTGTTATCCTTCAGGACATTGACATAATCCATCCGCGTCATTGGCTTGTTGAAACCCATCACGAGCTCAGCATCCTTGTCAGCCTGCATCACATACCACATCTCCGTCTTGCCATTGCCTATTCCGCGTTTCTCTGCCAGTTCGTCGTCAGGATGCACCTGTACCGAGAGCCAGTCGTTGGCATCAATAATCTTCAGCAACAGGGGGAACTGCTCGCCGTATTTGTCGAAGACGCTCTCCCCCACCAAGTCACCCATAAAGGTCTCCACGAGGTCGTTAATCTCATCACCTTCAAAGTCACCGTTGGCGATTTCGCTCTGCTCGTCCCAGATGCCCGAGAGAAGCCAGACCTCGCCGCAGTTGGGCAACTTTCCGTAGTCCATTCCCAAGACATCCTTGATTTTACGTCCGCCCCAGATTTTATCCTTGAAGATGGGCTTGAATTTGAAGGGATATAGTACCGTTTGCATTGGCTTTTCAAAATTTGGGCAAAGATAAGACAATATTTTGGAATAATGAAAAAACACGTAATTTTGCGCCAAAGTTATTGTTTATGCAAAATCTCATCGAACTCCGTCATATCCTCCATGCGCACCCCGAGCTTTCAGGGAAGGAGGCACTAACTAACAAGATTCTTAATGAGTGGGTGAAGCAGACCCAACCCGACCTACTCATTGAAAAAATTGGCGGTTACGGACTGGCTGCTATATATAAAGGTGTAAAACCCGGGAAACGGATTCTGATTCGTGGCGACATCGACGCGTTGCATATCCCTGAGCCCAACGACCTCCCCTACCGTTCGCAAAACCATGGGGTTTCCCACAAATGCGGACATGATGGACACGCCACCATCCTCTGTGGACTGGCACAATGGCTCGGGGAGCAACGTCCCGACCAAGGCGAGGTGGTGCTGCTTTTCCAGCCTGCTGAAGAAACAGGGCAAGGGGCACAAGCCATCCTCAGCGACCCGCAGTTTGAACAAATCAAGCCTGATGTGGCCTACGGACTGCATAATCTTCCAAGCTATGAAAAGGGACAGATTATGGTACGCGAAGGTTGCTTTGCCGCCGCATCCTTTGGATTGAAACTCATTTTTGATGGACGCACGGCACATGCCTCACAACCTGAGACTGGACGAAATCCTTCGGAATTGTTGGCACAACTGATTCATCACTTGGAAAAGAAACGCGAACAGTTGAAAGCGGTGAAGCCTCTGACCACTTTCGTCATTACCCACGCCATATTAGGTGAAGAGACCTTCGGCGTAGCTCCCGGCCATGCTGAAATTTGGCTCACCCTGCGCAGTTTCAATGACAAGAACCTTGAACTGATGTCTACGGAAATCATCGAGTTCTGTCGCGCCAGAGCCAAAGACCACCTTTTCGACTTCAACTTCTCTATGCACGAAGCCTTTGCTGCCACCAACAGCGACACGAATTGTGTTCACATCATTGAACAAGCCGCAAATAATCTGGAACTGAAGTTGGGACATTTAGAAGAACCCTTCCGTTGGTCCGAGGACTTCGGACGTTTTGGAAGTGTCTGCCCGATAGGTTTCTTCGGCTTGGGATCAGGCTTGGAGCAGCCCGCCCTGCACAATCCCGAGTTTGATTTCCCTGACGATATCCTTGAAACGGGAATGTGTATGTTTTGGGAGATTATCCGACTGGAATTGGAGAAATAACACCTTATTCAATTTCCTTTACAGATTTAGGTGGGCTAACCCAAAGATCTGCTTCTCAAAACAAATTTGCATACTGGTCTCATGATATTTCCTCCTCGTCTTTCTTATGTACATCCTTAATGTACATATCAATTTCATCTTGAACCACCTTAACAAGTTCCTTTTTCGGCAGTATCAGTTGATAATCGGCAACGCCAATGGGTTTGGTTACGCCTTCAAGGGCAAGTTCTACATCCACATGATCCTTCTCGGCACACAGAATGATGCCTATTGAAGGATTTTCGTCCTCGCGGCGTTCGGTACGGTCAAGAATAGAAAGGTAGTAGTTCATCTTGCCGATATAATCGGGTTTGAACTTCCCTATTTTCAATTCAAAGGCGACAAGGCATTTCAACTGACGATGGAAGAACAACATATCAATGCGACTTTCCTTGCCCTCGTATGTGACAGCATATTCATTGCCAATAAATGTAAAGCCGTTCCCCAATTCGAGAAGGAATAGTTTTATCTTCTCTACCAGTCGTCGCTCCAACTCCAATTCGGCGAGAGGCTCTGTCACACCAAGAAAACCGAGATTATATCCGCTGCAAAACACCTCATTGGCATACATTGCCTGCGTTGCTGGAAGCACTTGTGCGAAGTTATTGTCAACGACCACGGGCTTTTGAGTGAGGTGCATCCCCATCTTTATTGCATTGAGAAGCAGGTCGCGGTTCCAGCCTTTGGCCACGGTTTCGTTGGCGTAATATAGCACAGCCTCGTCGTTGAGTTCTTTGCTCATAAGTAACAGAATATGAGACCATGGCAAAACTGCTACGGAGCGTAGCAGTTTTTCGTCACTATCAGAATACCTAAGATAGAAACGTTTCATATTCTATAATTGACGAGGAGATAAGCCCATTTGTGGATAACGTTGCTTGAGGTCAACCGACAGTCGCTTGACGATGCCGTCACCATAGCGGCCATCCACTTTCTGCTCGTGCAGCATCTTTCCGATGCTCCAATGAGCAAGATTAGCTGCGGTGCAAACGCTCTTTGCCGCCGAGGATCGAGCCTTGTCAATTACTGCGACAGCCTGTCGCAGAATTTCATTATATGCAGATTCATTGATATGGGAAACTTCTATTGTCATTATGCTTTATATTACGAGATTATTACCGAGAAAGATTGCACACATTGACATTCAATTTTTCCGCAAAGATATTGTTTTTTCCATAACGAAACAATTTGGCGAAAGTAATTTAATACCATGCTATCCACAAACAGAAAGCCGGCACCTTCTTTTATGCCCCCCATTGTCGCCGACTGCGTCCCGCAGTCGGAAAAACACAAAAAACAACTTGAACATTCAATCTGCGAGACGCAGATTGCGACAATGAAAATATCGTCTTATTCGACTACCGCCATGCGACCGCCACACAACCCATTGGAGCAATTTCGCTCAGTGGCTATAGGGCTGTCACATCATGGCAGCCGCAACACAAAACAACAAACCAATTACGGTTGTTCTTTGCCTATTACAAGAGATGCATCCCAAAACAAATCCGCATTCGTTGTAATGGTATTGCCTCCTCCAACGTTGAATGGTTCATATCCCGAAGGCACCAAATTGACATAGCTATCACGAACTACATCCTCCATTTTGTAGTCTTCTTGATAATACGACAGCGTACCCCAGCAAGAGAACCAATAGGTGTTTTTCGCCATATAAGCATAATAATAGTCCACTTTGCTGCTACCTTCGCCAAAAGCATAGTACATCATCATTTTTTCGTCTGAAATGTAATGCTCACGCATTTCTTTGAGTGACAATGGTGTACCGTCCATGTCCGAAACATAATGCCCACCCATGTCAGTGTCAATCATCGCCCATTTGTTGAGTTCGGGCAGCCACACCTCGTTGACCACATGACAATCTTGGTCGTCCTCATCGTGGGGCATACAAGTGATGTACCGCGCCTTGATATTCTCCGCAAGAAGCAACTCAAACGTCAAAATGCTGTGCAGACGGCAGTTGAATGCGGGAGCGACTCCTTTAGTATATTCCCATAATCCTATGGCGTTGACATGTTCTGGCCATTCCTTTTGATTGTCGTGCGGAATGTTCGAGGCTACAAATTTGCCAATCGCAACGGCTTTCTCCCATGTGGTAGCGTTTTCAGGAAACAGCGTGTCCAACTTGAAATAATCGCGAATCTCCTTTGCCCTTGCCGAATCCTGAATGACTTGCATTGAGAACACATTGGTGTCGGCGGCATAATCGCCTGATTGTTGCAACAGTTCGACTCTTTCGCCATATCGGCCAAGGCTGCTTTTATCAATATTGACATCAAAATAGGGCGACATGATCCACATAACGATTACAACAATGATGGTAAGGCCACCAATGATGGCAAGAATGTTACGGATGATTGAGAATGTTTTTTTCATGATGGAATTGTAATAAAACCGTTCATAATTGATTAATTCATCTTTTCTTATAAAACCAATCCAATTCCCATTTCATGACCGTCAAAGGTCTGATTGTCTCAAAGCTGATTCTAATTTAGTAATCCAAGCACAAAAATGTGGACACCGATCAAGCAACGTTGGCATTCCATGCTGATGAAGAATATCAATACCATACAATACCTTTTCGTAACCAGGAATCAATTTCGTCAATCGTACGGAAGGAGCAGTGTCAGGCTGGTCATTGATATCTTCAGGATTCGGGTATTCATTAATAACTTGTAGCATTTCTTTTCTGTTGAATTCCGATGGCTCAAACAAGGCGTCAACTCCATTAATGGACGAAAAGACCAATGCTTCGAACTCGTGTAATTGGATGTATGGAATCAAGTTGTCAAATTCACACCCTTGCGTTGTTTCAATTTCTTCTTTCAGTTTTTCTTCTATATGCTCAACTTGTTGAAGATGAGTTGGTAATGCAACCGCTGTCTGTTTTCCTGGAAAACTTGATGGAAGCCTATAGAAATCAAGCATAGTTGAGACAATCACATCGTTCTCATAAAGGGTATTGATAATATCTTTCTTGACATCTGAGTACTTGGAAATCCCTCCGTTTGACTTTTTTATCTTAAAGCATTGGATACCATTGTATAAACCCAATGAGTTGAAGTGAGGGGCAAGGATGCTGTTCACGAAGTTCTCTTCGGCATCTCCTTCCGCAATAATAACCAATCTTTTCATAATGCGCGTGGTTGTCCGTTAATAACACTTTTTACCCATAGTTCACCAAGAGAGTAATCTTCA
>CAMYYB010000034.1 GCA_947303335.1 uncultured Bacteroidales bacterium
AAGCCGCCTTCCTGATAAGAGTTATCCATCGCACTGATGATAACGCTAAACGATACCAACGAGAAACCAGTTTCAAGATCTATTTGACAAACCCTTCGCTTCGGTGTGCTTTGTTTCAGCCTATTACTGAAACAGATGCTGAAATTGGCAATATGGTTGAGACAGCAGTGTATGCACAATGGATTCCTCGTCTCGGAGTAGATATTTCATACGCCAATTGGCGGCTAAGCAAGACGCAGCAGGGCGAGGTGGATATTGTGGGGATGAATGTCGCTCAACAAAAACCTTTCTGGGCAGTTGAAATCAAATGGACCGACCGTTACACAGAGCATCCCGAAGAATTGACTTCTTTATTATACTTTATGCCTCAAACGGGTTTGAAACAAGCATTGGTGACATCAAAAACCATAACAATACGACATAAGATGAACGCGGGATTATTGCAGTTTATCCCATCATCTTGTTATGCCTATACCGTTGGTGAGAACACTATCGGCAAAACCAGACAAATGTATGGTTTGTAGTATTACTGCCAAATAAGCAGTTTCAAACCCGCTTAATTGGAAATCAACGGATAGTTTATTGATTTATAATAATATATAATGGAAAAATAAGAATGACCAAAAAAAGATGATATATAGAAATCTTATTGTCATTTCCTAGAAAGTATCTATAATGATAGCGTTTTTGGCTTGCCTAACCCAATAATACAAATCGTGGTGCAGATTCGGGGTGAGGTAGTGCAGCAGTTCAAGTCCAGCCAACATCTCTGCCATAGGGCCTTTGTTCACCAAGTCAGCAGCTGTAGCAGTAAGGATTTGCGCAGTGATGGCACTCGTATCACTCATCGTCATATTGAGTGCTTCTTTCGTAATACATACAACTTCTTGATTTACGGATGCAAAGGTATAAAAAACAAAATTATCCAAGGTAATAATTTGCCAAAAATCGAAAAAATCCAAGGTAATAATTTCCATCTATGTACTGTTTATATGTCACACAGATCCTTCGACCAGGTCACCTCGCCATTGGAATTATTACCAACCTTGGTAGTAACTTTTATAAATGGACAACACGGGGCTTTTTTTTGCTTCACTCGAGTCAAAACATCGAATCACTCGAGTGATTCGATGTTTTGACTCGAGTGCCTGTTTTTGGGGGTGTCGTAATGACGTAGCTCTCCCCCTCCTTGAACTGCATTGTCTTTCGCTACAGATCAACCCTATGGCAACGCACCTGACCATGTTCCCGGATTGCTGCAAAGTGCAGTTGGCAAATTTCCCCGATTTTTTCCGATTTTATAGGAAAAGTGTATTTTTATAGTCTGAATTTTATAGGAAAAGCGTATTTTTGCAGGGTATAATTTATAGGAAAACTGTAATTAATATGCTTAAGAGAAAGATTCAGAGCTATTTGGAAGATTATATGAAATCGGATTCCAACAAGATGCTGATTGTGGCCGGAGCACGACAGGTCGGAAAGTCGTACATCATTCGCCACGTGGGAAAGCAACTTTTCTCCAACTACGTGGAAATCAATATGGCCGAAGACAGTTATGGTCCAAGGATTTTCGCCAACGCAAAGACTTTGGAGGATTTTTATCTCGCTTTGAGCACCGTGGCTGGCAACCAATTAAAAGACAAGCACAACACCCTTGTCTTCATTGACGAAATCCAAGCCTACGACCATCTGCTTAGCATGGTCAAGTTCCTCAAACAGGACGACCGCTTTACCTATATCGCAAGCGGTTCGCAACTTGGCATCACACTCAAGGAAACACCGACCGTTCCTGTGGGAAGCATCCTTATCAAACACATGTACCCACTTGATTTCGAGGAATTTCTATGGGCAAATGGTGTAGGAGAAGAGGCCATCAGCATTATGGAATCCAAAATCAACCGACGCGAAAGCCTTGCCGAAGCTCTGCATGACAGAATGATGGACTTGTTCAAGAAATACCTGCTCATTGGGGGGCTTCCCGATGCCGTAAACAGTTTCATCAGCCGGAAAAACATCGTCGAAGTGCGTGAGATTCAACAAGAAATACACCATCTCTACCTCCTTGACGCAGCCCGTTATGAGCAGGAAAGCCAACGGAAACTGAAGATTCAGCGCATTTTCGAGATGGTGCCTTCCAACTTGGAGAACAAGAAGAAAAGAGTTGTAGCAGCGAAGATTGAGGAGAAGAAAGAAACAAGGATGAGCGACTATGCCGATGAGTTCGAGTACCTTATTCATGCAGGTATTGCATTGCAGGTGCAAGCCATCAGCAAGCCTTCCTATCCCATCATCGAAAACAGCGGCAAAAACCTGCTGAAGCTCTATCTCAATGATGTGGGCATTTTTACGGGAATACTATATCAGGAACAGATTCAAGCCATTATGACTGACATTCGCAGTATCAACCTTGGCTCTGTGTATGAAGCCGTTGTGGCTCAAGAATTAGTTGCCCATGGTTTCAGACTTTGCTACTACGACAACAAAAAGTTGGGCGAAGTGGATTTCCTCATCGATGACACGGAACATCTTTCTGTGACTCCCATTGAAGTGAAATCAGGGAAGAATTATTATGTCCATAGCGCGTTGTCGAATATCCTCGCCATCAAAGATTACAACATCCAGCAAGCCTTTGTCTTGAACAACGACAGGGAAATCCGCATCAAAAACGGCATCACCTATCTGCCTGTTTACAGTATCATGTTTTTCAAAAAACACACTTTGAAACAATTAATCTTGTAGGACTGTTTGCTATTAGCCTGTAGCCTGTATCTCAGGAGCTAACAAACTAATAGCTAAAAGCTAAATGCCCATCAAAACAATTATGGTCTTAGTCAAAAAGTCCCACGCCAAAAATGATGCAGTTTAATTTTGAATAGTTTCTTAACAAACAGCGGAGCTAAAACAAAATTATTTACCTTTGCACTTCAAACCTAATGCGAAGTAAGAATATGAAAAACATTGCTACAACCCTTTTCCTGCTGGCTTTGGCTCTCTTCACCAATGCTTTTGCCGGCAATCCCGTCACGGTGAAAAGTCCTGACGGACAACTGGAACTGAAATTCGAACTCAAAGACGGCGTGCCTTACTATGCCCTCGATAGAAACAGCAAGCCCGTGGTGCTGCCCTCCAAGATGGGCTTCACCCTCGAGTGGCGCGACGACTTGGCTCACGCTTTTGTGCTGAAAGACACGAAATACGACAGCTTCGACGAGATCTGGGAGCCTGTCTGGGGCGAAGAGGCTCGGATACGTAACCACTACAACGAAATGCTCGTCACTTTAGAGCAGCCCGTAGGCAGCGTGGAAAGCATGGACCACTCTACGGAAAAGAAACCCACCGTGATGCAAATCCGTTTCCGTCTCTATGATGACGGACTGGGCTTCCGCTATGAGTTCCCGATGGAAAACGCTCTCGTCTATTTCTGGATTACTGAAGAGTTGACGGAGTTTGCTATGACGGGCAACCACACCGCCTGGTGGATTCCCGGCGACTACGACACACAGGAGTATAACTTCACCCAGTCACGGCTGTCGGAGATTCGCGATTTATGGGAGGCGGGTCACAAAGACGGCGGATGGCCTTGGACGGGCTTTTCGCATACTGGCGTGCAGACCGCCTTGCAGATGAAGACCGATGACGGACTCTACCTCAACATCCACGAGGCTGCCACTTTGAATTACCCGACCATGCACCTTGACCTCGATGACAAGAACATGGTGTTCCGTGCTTGGCTCTCGCCTGATGCCACAGGCTACAAAGGCCGCTTGCAAGCACCTTGCACATCACCTTGGCGCACGATTATGGTCTGCACTTCGGCTACTGATGCCCTCGCTTCGCGTCTGATTCTTAACCTCAACGACCCCTGTGTCCTGGAAGATGTCAGCTGGATTCACCCCGTGAAATACATGGGCGTTTGGTGGGAAATGATTTCAGGCAAGAGCACATGGGCGTATACCAACGACTTCCCTTCGGTAAGACTTGGGGAAACCGACTATGCCCACGCCACTCCTAATGGCACTCACGGCGCCAACAACGCCAACGTGCGCCGCTATATCGACTTTGCCGCTGAAAACGGCTTCGATGCCTTGCTCATCGAGGGCTGGAACATCGGTTGGGAAGACTGGTATGCCAAACAGAAGGACTTCGTCTTCGATTTCCTCACCCCTTATCCTGACTTCGACCTGCCGGCTTTGAACAAATACGCCCACGAGAAGGGCATTCGCCTGATTATGCACCATGAGAGTTCGGCCTCTACACAGAACTACGAGCGTTGGATGGAGCAAGCCTATACGCTGATGAACCAATACGGCTACGATGCCGTGAAAGGCGGTTATGTGGGCACCATCATCCCCTTCGGCGAAGGGCACTACAGCCAGCCTATCAACAACCACTATCACTATGCCATCGTGGAGGCTGCCAAGCATCATATCATGGTGAATTCGCATGAGGCGGTGAGACCTACGGGTCTTTGCCGTACCTGGCCCAATATGATTGGTAACGAGAGTGCGATGGGTACCGAGTTCCGCGAACGCATCAACCCCGGACATACCACCATCCTGCCCTTTACCCGTCTGCAAGGCGGCCCGATGGACTATACCCCCGGCATCTTCGAGACCGATATGGGTAAGATTGTCTCTTGGGGAAAACCCATGAAGACCACCATCTGCAACCAACTGGGCTTGTATGTGACCTTCTATTCGCCGCTACAGATGGCTGCCGACTTCCCTGAGCATTATGCGCAGTTCATGGATGCCTTCCAGTTTATCAAAGACGTTGCTGTGGACTGGGATACTTCGCTCTATCTGATGGCAGAGCCTGGCGATTATATCGTCACAGCCCGTCACCCGAAACTCTCCACTTTGAACAAAGCCGCTGAAGGTGTCGGCACTTTGCGTGATGGCAAGAAAGGTGTGGTTTCCAATGCCACTAAATTCGTCTATGCTTTGCCTGATGATGCAACAGCTGAAGATTTGAAGAACGCCCAGTCACGCGATGTCTGGTACGTAGGTGGTATCACCGATGAGAACGCCCGTGAGGTGACGGTGAAACTGGATTTCCTGAAGCCTGGCGTGAAATACGAGGCGACTATCTATGCTGATGCAAAGGACGCCAGCGGCATTCCTGGCGATGCCTATAATGCACAGGCATATACGATTACCAAGAAAACGGTGACAAACAAATCGACGCTGAAACTCAAGATGGCTCCTTGTGGCGGTTTTGCCGTCTCCCTGAGAAGCCAGACGGCAAAGGGAAAATAATCATAGGGACACCATGAGCTTCTTGGACGACCTTTTCATCATACAATCCACCGAAGTCACCGAAAGTGGCTTTGAGGTGCGACTGCGTTGCCGTCCCGACCATCCAGTATATCAGGCACACTTTCCGGGTAAACCTATCACACCGGGAGCGTGCCTGCTGCAGACAGCCGGGCTGTTGTTGCAGCAGCAAATAGGTCGTCCCCTGTATCTGAAATCGTCCAAGAACATCAAATACCTCTCCATACTGATTCCAGAAGAGGGCAAAGAGGTGAAGTGTGTTTTCTCCCATATTGTTGAAAACGGGTCTGACTGCAAGACGCAAGTCGTTATAGCGGATGAGCAGACCGTTTACGCCAAAATGTCGTTGACCTATAGCTATGAACCCCTCTGAGCCCATAGCGATACCTCTTCGGATGCGGCAGCTGAATGCCTGTGTGGTGATGCCGACTTACAACAACGGAGGTACCTTACAGGATGTGGTGGAACGGGTACTGGCCTATTGTGGCGATGTCATTGTGGTCAACGATGGCTGCACGGATGGGTCGTCTGACCTCTTGGCTTCGTTTGGTGACCGTATCACGGTGGTGGACTATGGACACAATCGGGGCAAGGGCTACGCTTTGCGACGCGGTTTTGAGAAAGCTCGGGAACTAGGCTTCGACTATGCCCTTACGCTTGATAGCGACGGACAACATTTCCCCGAGGACATCCCTGTGTTTGTCGATGCTATAGAAAACTATCTAAAGGCCATACCGAATCCCGATAAGAACAAGGGGGCACTCCCCCTTGTCAACAAAGTAATGATTGTCGGCAGTCGCAATTTGAATCAGGAGAATATGCCGAGCGGCAATACCTTCGCCAACAAATTCTCTAACTTTTGGTTTAAGGTGCAGACCGGCATCAGCCTGCCCGATACCCAGACGGGCTATCGGTTGTATTCCATGAAGAGTCTGCCCTGTTTGGCTTTGCTGACCTCGCGTTATGAGGCCGAACTGGAGCTGTTGGTCTTCTCCGCTTGGCGTGGAGTCGACTTGATTCCTGTCAAGATTAATGTGTTCTATCCCAAGGATGAGGAACGGGTGACGCATTTCCGTCCGTTTTGGGACTTCTTCCGCATCAGCGTGCTGAATACCCTCCTGTGTATAGTGGCCCTTTTCTATGGCTGGCCCTCAATCCTTATCCGAAAAGCAAGGAGGCGGCATGAATAAGTTTTTCCTTTCCGTCTATGACCGCTTGTCGCATAACAAGCCTTTGTCGATAGCCCTTTTGTTGGTGCTGACGGCTTTGTGTGTGTGTTCGGCTTTACGTTTGGACTATAAGGAAAACATTGCCGACTTCCTGCCCACCGACCCCGAGAAGGAACGCTATACCTCGGTGTATGACGACCTCAGCAACCAGGGACAGATTACCGTAATTTTTACTGCCGATACCACAAAACTGGATGGAAATGAGGCTCTTGATGCGATAATGGATGCTATGGATGCCTTCGAGGCAAACTGGAGAGCCACAGATACCGCTATGCTGGTCAGCGATTTGCGCTGCAAGGTGGATGACAGTCAGGTGTTTGATGCCATAGATTTCATCCGTGAGAACCCGCCTTTATTTTTGACGGAAGAGGACTATCGCCGCATGGACTCGCTGTTGGCTGAGCCAGACTATATAGCCATCTGCATGGGTAACCTCAAACGGATGCTGGCTATGCCTACGGTCAGCTTTGTGGTCGATGGTGTAAGGGCCGATCCGCTCAATCTCTATTCTCCATCGTTGCAACGCCTCAATGCCTTGAATCCCACAACGGGCTACCGTTTGGAAGACGAATATCTCTTTAACGAGCAGGGTGACAGAGGATTTGCTTTCTTTACCACGCCCTTTGCGGGGAGCGACACACAGGGTAATGCGAAGATTGTGGCTTTGCTCAACCGAGTGATAGAACAGACTAAAGCGGCTGTGCCTGAAGTGCATATCTCAGCTGTGGGAGCACCTACCATAGCCGTCACCAATGCGCAGCAAATCAAGCGGGACAGTTTCCTTTCTGTGACTTTGGCTGTCGTGTTGATTTTTGGTATCCTGATGTTCACGATGGCTCGTAAGCGCAATTTGTTGTGGTTAGGGGTCTCTATCCTCTTCGGTTGGATTTTCGCTCTTGCAGTTATTGCCTTGTTCAAATCAAGTATCTCCATCATTGTGGTGGGCATAGGCTCAGTCATCGTGGGTATCGCGGTCAACTATCCCTTGCATTATCTCGACCACATCAAACAGCAGCCCGACAAACGCGAAGCGTTGAAGGATGTGATACAACCCTTGGTCATCGGCAACATCACTACGGTGGCAGCTTTTGCCTGTCTCGTCTTCGTGAAAGCAGAAGCGATGCGCGACTTGGGTCTCTTCGGTGCCTTGATGCTGGTGGGTACCATTCTCTTCGTGATGGTGTTTCTGCCTTTGTTTGCCGTAGTGCCCAAGAAGACCAAGAAACTCTTTGTGGACGACGGAAAGGCTCCTTCTGAGACTTGGCGCAAAATCAAGCTGTATGCTTTTTGGCCTTTGGTTATCATCACCCTGGTGTTGAGCTATTACAGTCAGGAGACCGCTTTCGATGCCGACCTGCACAACATCAACTACATGACCGAACAGCAGCAGGAAGACTTGGCTCTGTTGAGCGAGTCGCTTCAGAAAGAGGGCGAGACAGATTTGATTTATGTCGTTGCGGAAGCTCCTACCTTACAAGAGGCTTTAGCAAACAACGAAACCATGATGAAGGATTGCCGTCATTTGCTGTCTGCCGACCTTTCTGTGGCGGTTTCTGGTCCGGAGGGATTACTTCCCTCGATGGAGCGACAAAAAGCTTCTATCGCCCTATGGACGGCGTTTTGGGAGCAACACTTGGGATTGGCTGATGAGGTCAAACGAGAAGCTGTGAAAGCGGGCTTTACGGAAGAGGCTTTTGCCCCGTTCACGGAAGGTATCATGAAATCCTACGAGCCTTTGCCGGAAACAGCAATGGAGCCGTTGCGAGCTTTGTGTCAGACGTATACCCTGTCTCATGATTCTTTATGGCGGGTGGTCAACTTCATAAGGGTGCCCATGGAGACATCTGAGGCTGTGAAGGAACAGATTAGGCATGTTGCCGCTTTGGGTCATTGCGAAGAACGAAGCCATCCAGAAGAGTCGGTCCTTCGACAGGCTCAGGAACCTTCTACTATAAGCGATACTTTCAGTTCTACTATTATAAGGTATGCTTTCAGCATCAGCGATGTGGGCAATAACCTGGTCTCCGCTTTGTCTGACGACTTCGACTATATCCTCTATGTCTGCAGCATAGTGGTATTCTTCTTCCTCTGTCTCTCGTTCGGTCGCTTGGAACTGTCGCTTTTAGCCTTCCTGCCCCTTACGGTGGGCTGGATGTGGATTCTGGGCATCATGCACTTGGGTAGCATCAAGTTCAACATCGTGAACATCATTTTGGCCACCTTTATCTTCGGTCAGGGGGATGATTATACCATTTTCATCACAGAGGGACTGCTCTATGAATATGCATACGGAAAGAAGATGCTGAAGAACTACCGCAACAGCGTTATCCTCAGCGGCATCCTGATGTTTATTGGCATCGGTACGCTCATCTTTGCCAAACATCCCGCTATGCGTTCCTTGGCCGAGGTGGCTATCATTGGAATGGCTACGGTGGTCTTTATGGCTTGCTATCTTCCTCCTTTCATTTTCAACTGGCTGACGAAGAAGAAAGGCCAACTGCGTGAGGTGCCGCTGACCTTGAAGCGGATAGTATACACGTTCTGCACTTTTTTGGTGTTTCTCGTGGCCACTTTATTTGTCTTCACCCCGCTGACCCTCCTGTATATCCTGTTAGTGCCTCCGTCGGAGAAGAAACGCTACCGTTATCATCAGATGATTGCTGGGGTGATGCGTCTGGCCTTGAAGCTGTTGCCAGGCGTGAAGTTCCATTTGGACAACAAGACGGGCGAGACCTTCGAAAAACCTGCTGTCATTATTGCCAACCACCAGTCGCACCTCGACTTGCTCTGTACGATGATGCTGCATCCCAAGGTGGTGCTGTTGACCACCGACTGGGTGTGGAAAAACCCCGTCTATGGTCTTATCATCCGCTTTGCCGAGTTTTATCCCGTCTCTGACGGCTACGACAAGAATGTGGAACGCCTCAAAAAACTGGTGGCTCGTGGCTATTCTGTGATGGTCTTCCCCGAGGGTACCCGCAGCGAGACGGGTAAGATACTCCGTTTCCATAAAGGGGCTTTCCAGCTGGCTCAGGCTCTTGATTTGGATCTGTTGCCCGTCTTTATCCATGGGGCGAATCATGTGATGCCAAAGAAAGATTTCGTGCTGCGTGAGGGTCGGCTCTATGTGGAGATAGGGCAGCGGATGTCGGCTGAGGAAGTAAAGACCTTTGAGTCGCGAGCTCTGACTTCTCACTTCCATAAGGTTTATCAGGAGCATTTCGAGGAGATTCGTTGCCAGCGTGAGAATACGGAATACGTGCTGCCTTTTGTGCGCTACAAATACATCTACAAAGGCAATGAGATGGAACGGGAATGCCGTCGCAATCTGAGGCGCATTCGTGCCCATGCTGCTGAAATAGACGCATTGAAGGGTAGTAGCGTTTGGGTAAAAAACAATGGTCAAGGGGAGCTGGCTTGGACGATAGCCTTGGTGCATCGCAATATTCAAGTCTATGCGGTGGAAGCCGATGAAGACAAGCATCTGATTGCCTTGCATTGCAGCTATATTCCTGACAACTTGCATTTCGTATTAGACGGACAGGCTTTGCCAGAATGTGAAATGGTTATTGATAAACAATTGTTGCTGAAATGAAAACTTATGTAATCATAGGAGGCGGTATCGGAGGCTTGGTCACGGGAGCTTTGTTGGCCAAAGAGGGCTATCAAGTGACGATATTGGAAAAGAACGCCATTGTCGGAGGAGGCTTGCAGACCTTTGAACAGCATGGGGTAAGTTTCCCTACAGGGATGCATATTTTCGGAGGTTTCAATAAAGGCGAAAACCTGTATAAACTGTTTTCCTATCTTGGGGTTTTGGACAGAATCATGCTTTGTGCGACAGATGAGGATGCATCGGATGTGGTCACGATGATGAGCGAGGGAAAGACTTACCGTCTGCCTCGGGGTAAGGACTGTTTTATCGCCTATCTTTCAGAATGCTTTCCGGCTGAGAAGGCCAATATCGAAGCCTATATCAACAAACTCTTCGAACTTTCAGAGGAAGAAGACTTGTTTTATCTGCGCGAGAGCCCAGAGCATCAATTGTCGCATAGTGAAGACTTCTTGGGTTCGGTCAGCCGACTTATGGACCGTTATATTACAGACCCGAAGCTGAAGGACTTATTGACCTATCTCAGTCCTTTATTTGGAAGCGACCCACAGACCACTCCGGCCTATATTCATGCTTTGCTCAGCACGCTGCATATCAATGGTACTTTCCAGTTTGTCAATGGGAGTCAGCAGTTGGCTGATGCTTTGTCGTGGGTGATAGAAAAGGCAGGTGGCAGGGTATTAGCTAACAAGGAAGTGATGAGGATGGCTATTGAGAACCATCAAATCACAGGGGTCTATACCTATGATGGGCAATGTTATCACTCCGACAGCTATATCTCCGATGTCCATCCCGACGTGCTGCTGCGCATCATCGACCCTCAGGCGTTTACCAACGCTTTCAAGACCCGCATCCAGTCGATACCTGAGACCCTATCCTGTTTCAAGGTATTCATCAAGTTCAAGGACAAAGCTTTTTCCTATCAAAACCATTCCCGTTTTTGTTTGTCGGACAGCAAGGATTGGCCACAGCGCCTGATGTTCGTGACACCTCCCGTTGCCAACCAAGGCGAGTATGCCGAAACGATGGTTATTCTCTCCCCCATGGAGTTCGGCGAGGTGAAACCCTGGGAGAACACCACGAAAGGACACCGTGGTGATGACTATTTGCAATGGAAACTCACCATGAAGAACAAAGTGTTCCATAGTATGGAACGACTGTACCCCAAATTTCGCGATACTATCGAATTTGCCTTTGCCGCTTCGCCTCTCACCATCCGTGACTATTACGGCAACAAGGAAGGCTCCAACTATGGTTTCCGTAAGGACTGCAACAACTTGATGTTGTCGCAGATGTCAGTAGCGACCAAGGTCAAAAATCTGTTCTTGACGGGACAGAACGTCAACATTCATGGGCTTTGTGGCGTTTCCTTGACCGCTATCGAGACGGCTGAGGCTTTGGTTGGACGCAATAGGATAGTACAGAAGATTAATGAAAGCCGATAGCGGAAGGAATAAGGATAAATTGTACTTTTGCAGGTTCAAAAAGCGATTTCTATGATTCGCAAACTATTTGCATTAAGTTTATGGTGCTTCTTTTCGGTAGGGCTTTTCGCACAGGAGCGGGTTTTCTTGTGGCAAGATACCCACATACCCTACAGAAATCAGGTGACGCTGACGCCATATCTTGCCGACAGCAATGAGACGGGGCTGGCGGTCATTGTGTGTCCAGGAGGTAGCTACTGCTGGTTGGACAAGGAAAACGAAAGCAGCAAAGTGGCCCAGTGGCTTCAAAGCAATGGCATCACAGCTTTTGTGCTGCGTTATCGTGTAATAGGTTTTAATGCCTATTTCTGGCATTATCGCGTCCTGTTCCGAGGGAAGCAATATCCTGATATGATTACCGATGCCCAACGCGCCTTGCAATGGGTACGGGAACATGCGGAGGAATACCATATCGACCCCGAAAAGGTGGGTATGATGGGTTTTTCGGCAGGAGGCCATTTGGTGATGTCGGCAGCCTGTTTCAACAAGCATGACTATCTAAAAGCCAACGGTATAGAGACCGATGTCAGTCTGCGTCCGGCATTCGTGGCTCCTATCTATCCTGTGGTGACGATGCGGGAACCCTACGTCCACAAGCGCTCACGCAGAGCCTTGCTCAGCGAGCAACGCCACCATGACCCGATGATGATAGACTCCCTCTCTTTAGAGTGCCATATTCCAGCCAACTGTCCACCGGTGTTTCTCGTCAACTGCATCGACGACCCAACGGTGGAATACCATAACTCCGTCCTGCTCGATTCTGCTTTGACTGCTAACCAAATCAACCACCGCTATATCCAATACCAAACTGGAGGTCACGGCTTCGGAGGTAGCGACGAGAAAGGAACGGCAGAATGCCGCCAATGGAGACAAGAGTTTTTGGAGTGGATAAGGTCCCTTGGCCTGCCAAAAGAAGGTTCCTGAGCCCGTCGAAGGACCGTTCCTGAGCCTGTCAAAAGAAGGTCCCTGAGCCCGTCGAAGGGCCGTCCCAACAACAATTAAACAATTAAACAATCAACAATTAAACATCCAACCATGCCCGACATAGAATACCAATCCGCAGATGAAATCAAAACCTATCAAGAAGGTTTGCTCCACGAGGCTTTGATGTATCTTGAAGCCCATTCGCCTTATTACCAGCGGATGTTCAAGAGCTACGGCATCCATATTGACAAGATAGAGCATATTGAAGACCTGGTGAAGATTCCCTTCACGGAGAAGAAAGACTTGCAGCTGTTCAACGACGAGTTTCTCTGCTGCCCGAAAGCGAAGATTATCGACTATATCACCACTTCAGGCACACTGGGCGACCCTGTGACCTTTGGCTGTACCGAAAAAGACCTGCAACGCCTGGCTTACAACGAGAAGAAATCGTTTGAGTGTGCCGGAGTGCGACCCGGGGATGTGGTACAGCTGATGACCACTTTGGACAAGCGTTTCATGGCGGGACTGGCCTATTTCTTGGGTCTGCGTGAATTGGGTGCAGGCGTTATCCGTGTGGGCAACGGCATTCCTGAGCTGCAATGGGATACTATCCGGCGCATCAAGCCCGACACCATTATGTGTGTGCCGTCTTTCATACTGAAGCTGATACAATATGCCGAAGAACACGGCATCGACTATAAAAGCAGCAGCATCCGGCGTATCATCGGCATAGGCGAAGGACTACGCGAGCAGAACTTCGACCTTAACCTTTTGGGACGCAAAATAAGGGAGAAATGGGATGTGCAGCTCTTTGCCACTTATTCCTCAACGGAGATGGGAGCCACTTTCTCAGAATGTGAATATGGTTTGGGCGGTCACGTACACCCGGAACTAATCATTGTGGAAATCATAGGCGACGACGGACTTCCTGTTCCTGACGGACAGCCGGGCGAGATTGTGGTGACCACCCTCGGAGTGGAGGCTATGCCCCTGCTGCGTTTCCGAACGGGCGACATTGCAGCCAAGATTATCGAGCAATGCCCATGCGGACGTAATTCCTTCAGACTCACTCCGCTTGTGGGACGCAAGAACAATATGATTAAGCTGAAAGGCACCACGCTTTATCCTCCGGCGATTAACGACGTGCTTGACAATACGGACTATGTGGAGAATTACGTGATAGAGGTGCGCCAAAGCGAAGCCGGTACGGATGATGTGCTGGTGAAAATCGGCTTGAAATATGTCCCCGAATTCGATGTGGTCAAATCGTTAAAAGACAGCTTCCGTTCGCGCATCCGCGTGGCTCCAGCCATCGAAATACATCCTGTGGAGGAAATCCGGCAGATCAACTATCCTGCCAAGAGTCGCAAACCCATTAAATTCATCGATTTAAGGAACAAGTAATGACGAGTTTCGATGACATCAGACCGTATAATGCGGATGAGATTCCAGCAGCCATGCAACGGATGGCCGAAAGCGAGGTGGTTCCCGCTATTGTTGATTATCTCATGCCTAACATGTCCGTTGAGGCGTTTAGAGACCGTATCAGGAACATTCGCACTACCGAAGAGTTTCAATTGAATCTGCTGAGAGGCTTGTTCGAAATTCTGGTGCAAAAGACCACTACCCAGTTTGACTGGTCGGGATTGGAAAACATCAGCAAGAAACAGCCTTATCTCTTCGTCTCCAACCACCGTGACATCGCGCTCGATGCCATTTTGCTGCAATATATTCTCAATGAGGCTGGACAAAACACTTGTCAGATTACTTTCGGCAGCAATTTGATGTGTCACCCCTTTGTGGTGGATTTCGGCAAAGCCAACAAGATGTTTCGCACGGAACGGGGAGGCACACCCAAAGAGTTCTACAACAGCATGATGCATATCTCGGAATATATGCGCCACGTGATTACCGAGGAGCATGAATCCGTTTGGATAGCCCAGCGTAACGGACGCACCAAAGATGGTATCGATGCCACTGACCCAGCCATCATCAAGATGTTCGGCATGAGTCGTAGGGACGACCGTGTGGCTTCCTTGGCTGACTTGCACATTGTGCCTGTGGCGGTTTCCTACGAATGGGAGTCGTGCGACAAACTGAAGACTTTGGAGCTGTATCTGACCCGCAAAAACGGTCACTATGAAAAGAAGCCTGGCGAGGACCTAAATAGCATTCTCACAGGCATTATGCAGCCCAAGGGTCATGTGCATCTCCATATCTGTCCGGAGGTGACGGAAGAAGATTTAATGGCTTTGAATGAAGGCCCTTCAGCCGAGTTTTACAAGCGTGTGGCTCAGCTGATGGACAGCCGTATCAATCCTAACTTCTATTTGAATCCCAACAATTACATCGCTCATGATTTGCGAAGCGGAACGGATACTTTTGCAGGTCATTATACTAAAGAGGAGAAAACTTTGTTTATCCAATATATGGATTGGATGAACGAATATCCTGAGTTGGACCGTTCAGCATTGGAAACGATTTTCTTGGGGATTTACGCCAATCCGATAGATGTAAACACAAGATAGTACGGTAGCGCATGGATAAAGTATTCAAAGAAACATCGCGTTGTGCGGTAATTGGGCACGGTAGTTGGGCAACAGCACTTGTCAAGGTGTTGACGAGGAATGAACTGACGGTAGGTTGGTATGTGCGTAATGCTGAAGTTTTGGAGTCATTGCGCAACGAAGGCAGCAACTGTCGTTATCTCTCGGAGCTTGAGTTTGACAAGAACCGAATCCGTCTTTCCGACGATTTGAATGCGACGGTTTCAGATGCCGACATCATCTTTTTAGTGATGCCGGCGGCTTATTTGAAAAACTATCTTTCCGATTTGCAGGTTTCTTTGAAGGAAAAGATAGTGGTCTCAGCCATCAAGGGTATCCTTCCCGATGAAAACATGTTTGTTACCGATTATCTGAAACAATACTACGGTCTTTCCGATGAACGGTTATGCCTACTCTGTGGCCCGACGCACGCAGAAGAAGTGGGGCATGGACAACTCACCTATTTGACTTTGGCTTGCCGTGATGTGGTGAATATCCGTGCTGTCGGTGAAAAGCTGAGGGCTCCGTTTATCAAGATCAGTTGTCAAAAAGACGTTGATTATTTGGAACGTTCCTCGGTGCTGAAGAACATCTATGCCATTATGGTAGGTATTGCCGTGGGTTTGGGCTATGGCGACAATTTCATTTCCGTCTTGGTGTCGAACTGCATCAAGGAGATGTACTACCTGCTTGACCCGCAGAGTATCAACGACCTCACCAAATTCAATCCTTCCAATTTCTTTGGTGACCTCTTGGTATCATGCTATTCGAGCCATAGCCGCAACCGACAGTTGGGTATGCTGATTGGCAGAGGCAATACGGTAAAGACCGCCTTGAATGAGATGACGATGGTGGCAGAGGGTTATTTCGCCTCCAAATTGGTGGGCACTCTTAGCGAGGAACAAAGGCAACGAATGCCCATAGCCGAAGCGGCTTACGGCATCCTTCACCAGAACCTTCCTGTTCGCAAAGCGATGAAGGACTTGGAAGAGAGGTTGAATTAATCTTCAGGCGTCAGAGCCGCAATCATCTCAGCTATTTTGGCTTTCACTTCCTCGATAAAATTATCCGGGTTCAAATCGGCCTTGAAGCTCTTGTCGCGAGCGGCAAACTCGATGGCATTACGCTCTAAGGTCTTCGGGCTGACCACGATGCGCAACGGCACACCTAAAAGGTCAGCATCGGAGAACATCACGCCGGCGCTAATGTTGCGGTCGTCGTAAATCACTTCCACCCCAGCCTTCTTGAGGTCTTCATACACCTTATCGGCCACGCGGCGTACATTCTCATCAGCCACACGCAGGGCGCAGACCTGCACCTGCCAAGGGGCGATGGTGATGGGCCAAATGGGACCGTAGTCGTCGTGGCTCACCTCGCAGACCGAAGCAATCAAACGACCCACACCGATACCGTAGCAGCCCATGATAGGATATTTCAGCGTGTTGTCGCTGTCAAGGTACTGCATGTTCATCGAGACGGTGTATTTGGTACCGAGTTGGAAGATATTACCCACTTCGATACCGCGGCTGATGGTGATGCTGTGCTTGCCACAGACGGGGCAAATGCCTCCTGCGGTGGCTTTGGCCACGCTGTCGTATTTCACTTCACCCAGGTCGCGAGCCATATTCATGCCCTTGTAGTGGTAGTTCACCTTATTGGCACCAGCCACAAACGAGCTCAAGGTTTTCAGCGATTCATCATAGACCACGGTAATGCCCTCGGGCAGACCTTTAGGTCCGATGAAGCCGGCGCAGACACCCATCTCCGGAGTGACATTGGCAGCATGTACCTCGGCACAAAGCAGGTTGCGGAGTTTGGTCTCGTTCACCTCAAGGTCGCCACGCAGGAAGACGATGACTAAGCTGTCATCCACATTGCGTTGGTACAGAACGGCCTTGCAGGACTGCAGGGGCGATTTATGCAGGAAGTTGCACACCTCTTCGATGGTCTTTTGGTCGGGGGTATAGACCTCTTCCAAAGGCTCGATAGGATATTCCTCATTGTGAACGATGCAGTCGGCAGCCTCGCTGTTGGAGCGGTAGCCACACTCGGGGCAAATCACGATGGTGTCCTCGCCAATATCGGTAAGCAGCATAAACTCGTGGGAGACGCGGCCACCCATCATGCCTGAGTCGGACTTCACAGCCACCACCTGCGGTACGCCGCAGCGGGAGAAGATACGCTCGTAGGCACGATAGGCCAAGGCGTAATATTGTTCTAAGTCTTCCTGTGAGGTATGGAAGCTGTAGGCATCCTTCATGGTGAACTCACGGGTACGGATAAGGCCGCCACGCGAGCGGGGTTCGTCGCGGAACTTGGTCTGTATTTGGTAAATCATGAAAGGATACTGCGTGTAGCTCTTAGCAGCATCACGGGCCAACTGCACAGCGGCTTCCTCGTGTGTCATGCCCAGTACCATATCAATGCCATTGCGGTCCTTAAAGCGGAGCAGCTCCGATCCGATGCTCGTGTAACGTCCCGACTCCTGCCACAGCGTTCCCGGCATCACGACGGGGAACATCACCTCTTGACCATCAATGCGGTCCATCTCCTCGCGGATGATGTTCTCAATCTTCTTCGCGATGCGCTTGGTCGGCATGAAGAAGGAAAACAGGCCGGTACCCACCGACTTGATATATCCACCGCGCACCATAAGTGCCTGACTGTCAAACACGCAGTCGGCAGGTGCTTTCTTGAATCTCTCACCTAATAAGGTTGCTACTTTCATATCTCGTTGACTTTAGTTTGTTCTGTTAATCGGGCTGCAAAGGTAGAGAAAAAACTCACTAAAACAGAATGGACAGCGCAAAAAATCGGCTTCAAGTTCGGTTCTATGGACAACGGACCGAGAGGAAGCAGAGGCCGATGGGGAATCGGCAACGATACACTTCATCCGAAACTACGCCAATGAGCGAAAAGGCATGTTGCTGTGAGTGAAACGGCATGTTGCTCTCAGCGAGAAGGCTTTTCTCTCAGATTGACACAAAAAAGTCCTTCCAAGGTTTGACAAAAACGCTCTGTATACCCCATTTCCTGCAATTAAGTTGGTCTTTTTGCCGCAAAGTACCCTCCAAATGAAGTATGAGCGATGATTTTTTGAAACGCTTTCATGCACGAAAGGAAGGGGAAAAACATCGGAAAGAGGGGCTTTTATACGTTTTTTAGGCCTTTTACAGGAAAAAAACAGGGACTTTTTGTCCGATTTTGAGTCTTGGCATTACTGAAGTTAGTTGTATACTGAAGTTGCATCTTGTTGTTTTTCTGTTTTTTAGATGAATTTTAATTGTCGTTTTTCAGTAGCAGTCTGACAGCTGACAGTTGACAGTTGCTTTTTTTGAGGTGCCAAATCCTCTTATTATTATATATAACAACTTATATATTAAGTATTTATATAATAATAAAAAAAGGGGTTTTGACCACTTTTTTTTAATTGTCCAATTGTCAGCTGTCAGAGCCTCTATGCTGCTTTGCCGTCTCAGTCTCAGAGTCTCAGTTGTTTTATAAGGCATCCCTTATCTCGCTTTTTATCCTATATTATATATTTATATTATTGATTATTATATAGTTATAAGTGTTTTAAAAAAAGGTTTCAGGTTGGATTGTGACTTTCTTTTCTAACTGAGACTGAGATTTGAGATTGGATGGGGGCAATATTTTCTATTTGTCAATCTAAGAATTATTCGTACCTTTGCCATTGCTTACGCGCATATTACGCGCGGGCGAGAAGGGCATTGCCATTGGCACACAAGTCTCATGCCTTTCATCTTGGTAGAATCTTCCGCTGGGGACTTGCGGACAACGAAAATGACGAATGTACAACGTGGGAGTTAGTGAGAAGAAAGTTTATGAAGCAGAAAAGTTGGATACGGATTATTTTGAGGAGTGAGGTGTTAATAGGTATGACCAAGACAAAGAATTAGGATTTGAAATATGAAAGAAAAAGAATTATTGTCAATAATCTCCGATATTCAGGCTTCGCCTAAAGAGTGTGAATGGATAGAAATCAAGTGCAACAACAAAGAACCGCACATGATTGGCGAATACATCTCAGCCCTTGCAAATGGTGCTGCATATATGGGACAATCCAGAGGATATCTTGCCTATGGAATAGATGATACTACACATGAGATTGTGGGAACCGATTTTCATCCAGAACACGAAAAGATTGGTAATGAGGAATTAGAAAACTGGCTTGCCACTCAGCTTTCTCCTCGAATCGATTTTAGCATCAATGAGGCAATAATCGATGGAAAACACCTTGTTCTTTTTGTAATAGATTCTGCAGGTAACACACCTGTAAAGTTTGACGGTATCGCTTATATTCGTGTTGGATCATACAAGAAGAGGCTTGCTGATCATCCCGAAAGAGAGCGCAAAATATGGCAGAACACCAAAAGCGGTTATTTTGAAACCAAGACGGCTTTAGGTGGTGTGTCAGCGGACGAAGTACTCTCCTTGATTGACTATCCTTCATTCTTCCGTTTGATGGGCTTACCTCTCCCTGAGAATAAAACTGCCATATTGGAAAAATTGTCGGAAGAAAAAATCATAGTCAAAAGACAGGCCTGTTACAACATTACAAACCTTGGGGGAATCTTGTTTGCCACCAATTTGAACAACTTTGACAGTTTGTCCCGAAAAGCCGTAAGGGTTGTTTTCTATAAAGGAACCAACCGTATTAATGCTATACGCGAGCAAGTAGGGGTAAAGGGATATGCTGTAGGGTTTGAGGGTTTAGTAGATTATATCAGTGCCAATCTTCCTTCAAACGAGGAAATCGGCAAAGTTTTTCGGAAAGACACACCCATTTATCCACCCATTGCAATTCGTGAGTTTGTTGCCAATGCTCTTATCCATCAAGATTTCTCCATTGGCGGGGCCTCTGTGATGATAGAAGTATTTACCGATCGACTAGAAATTACAAACCCGGGTAAGCCTTTGATTGACGTGTTACGCTTTATCGACCATGCGCCGATAAGCCGTAACGAAAAAATGGCATCAATGATGCGCAGACTAAAGATATGTGAAGAGCGAGGAAGTGGCATTGACCGAGCCATCACTCAGTGTGAAATACACCAATTGCCAGCTCCTGATTTTCAGAAAGGAGATTTGTTTACACGGGTAACGATGATTGCACCACAGCCAATGGGTAAAATGACAAAAGAGGACAAGGTTCGTGCATGTTACCAGCATTGTTGTCTACAATACCTCTCTGGGAACAAAATGACCAACGAAAGTTTCCGTGGGCGATTGAACATCAGTGACAAAAACTATTCCATTGCATCAAGAATTATTAGCGAGACAGTATCCCGTAAACTAATCAAACCCGATGAATCTTCACGTTCACGAAAATATGCACAATATCTGCCGGAATGGGCGTAAATCTTATGTGACTGACATGTGATAATTTAACAAAAATGCAGCACTAACACATTGATTATCAGATTTATTTTTATGTGACTGATATGTGACCGATGGCAAAGACAAGTGTAAATTAAGAGCATTGTAGATATAATTTAATTATATGTGACTGATACGTGACAATTGAAGTAAAGAAACAGTATAAAACACTGATATTCAACGAATAATTTATGTGACTGATATGTGACTAACTACACGTTTCAGTTGTTTCAGTTATTTTTTGAGGTGCCTGCAGTCTCAGAGTCTCAGTTGTTTTATAAGGCATCCCTTATCTCGCTTTTTATCCTATATTATATATTTATATTATTGATTATTATATAGTTATAAGTGTTTTAAAAAAAGGTTTCAGGTTGGATTGTGACTTTCTTTTCTAACTGAGACTGAGATTTGAGATTGGATGGGGGCAATATTTTCTATTTGTCAATCTAAGAATTATTCGTACCTTTGCCATTGCTTACGCGCATATTACGCGCGGGCGAGAAGGGCATTGCCATTGGCACACAAGTCTCATGCCTTTCATCTTGGTAGAATCTTCCGCTGGGGACTTGCGGACAACGAAAATGACGAATGTACAACGTGGGAGTTAGTGAGAAGAAAGTTTATGAGGTGAAGAAGTTGGATACGGATTATTTTGAGGAATAACGAAATTATGTGAACGACATGAATCCCAAAAAGAAATATTATGGTGACAGTAGGCTAACAGACTTCTGTGCATATTGCGGAGGGTTGGCAGATACGGAAGACCATGTACCCTGTCGGTGCTTTCTTAATGAGCCGTATCCTCAAAATATGCCTGTCGTGCCTTGTTGCCTCAAATGCAATCATGAATTCTCGGAAGATGAAGAGTATGTGTCCTGCCTCATTGATTGCATGAAATACAATACTGTCGTCCCAGATGAAATACCACGAGAGAAAACACGCAGAACTCTCTTGCACTCACCAAAACTGCAGGAAAGAATTGCTTTACAGAAAAGAGAATTCGGTGGGGTAATCGTATACGATATTGAAAAAGAAAGGGTCAAGAAAGTAATACGCAAACTGGCCTATGGCCATTTGGCATTTGAGAATGATACAATGATACATTATCTTGGGATAGCACTTTTAATATCTCAATGTGGTTGTTGCCTGAAATGTCCGATTCACAGAAGAAGACTTTTTTCCATGCATATGAAGGATCTTTGCTGCCAGAAGTATCTAGCCACGGATTGGAACATATTGTGCTGCATTCTGAAAATAATGATGAGCAATCTTTCTCAAGTCCATGGATTACCATTCAAGAGGGGAGATACGCATATTGTGTTTCTCCTGATAGCAACAGGGTTAAGTTTATAATTGCGGACTTCCTTGCGGTGGAAGTGCAAATAATAGATAAGTGATTGTTTATGCCAAAGAAAAGAACTCATAAAAGGCCTGGTAGACTTTCTTCACAGAAGTCAAAAACTTATTTGTGGAAAATGAATATTATAGTTGTAGCAAAGAAACACAAAGCATAATTTGAAAATATGAACGTAGTATCATTCTTTGCAGGTTGCGGAGGTCTTGACCTGGGATTTGAGCAGGCAGGCTACCACATCATATGGGCAAACGAGTTCGACAAGAGCATTCACGCCACATACGAGAAGAACCATGCTGGCACGGTTCTCTGCAAGGATGATATCAACAATATTGCCCCCAAAGACATCCCCGACTGCGATGGTTTTATCGGAGGACCGCCATGCCAATCGTGGAGTGTGGGAGGTAAACGGCGAGGACTTGACGATGAAAGAGGACAATTGTTTCTGAAATACATTGAACTGATTAATGCTAAGAAGCCTAAGTTTTTCGTAATCGAGAATGTAAAAGGCATGCTTGACGATAAGTTTAAGACGGCATTCTCCACAATGTTGTTGGTTGACCTCAAAGTGGAGCAAATCTCACACAAAGTCGACCAACTTCACACCTATATGGAGGAAATATTGCACGACCAGAATTATATTAACGAGCAGCAGGAACAGACAAATCAGGAGATTGCAGTTCAGATTGATGCAATTAACGACTCTCTCGATCAGCTATGTGACACAAAGTCACAAACGCACACATTAATAGATTTTAAAACTAATGACAATAAACAATGATAAATTTTCAATTCTTCCCACGCTCACACGGTGTGACAAAAGAAATTAAAGCTGTGATAGATTGTTTCAAAGAAATAGAGACAACACTTTCAGATGGAACACATCGGGTTTCAAACGATGTACTTGCTCTTCTCCGTCCACATCTTGAAGCCTGCGGGTATAATGTTGAGAAGGGGAAAGGACGAGATGAAAAAATTGACGTACCTGTTCTTTTCGGAGAAAACAATGCAATCGATAAGTCTTTTTATGCAGATGCTTTTAATAAAGACCACAATATTGTAATCGAAGTTGAAGCAGGACGAGCAGTTAGAAACAATCAGTTCCTAAAGGACATTTTTCAGGCTTGTATGATGTTTGAAGTAGAATATCTTGTTATTGCCGTGCTTAACGAATATTCGGGTGGAGGAGTGGTCAGTCGTGACTACCAAGAAGTAAAAACATTCCTGGAAACACTTTACATCTCCAATAGATTGAAACTTCCCCTAAAAGGTATACTTCTAATTGGATATTAAAACATGATGCACAATTATACAATTATTCGGTGCCAAACTTATGATAAAAGCAGAGTGATGGACTTATTGTGCGATGCTGATGAATATGAGTTTGCTCGAAATCACGTTGATGTCATATACTACAATGGAGATACCTCTGCCGAAAAGAGAATGACAAGGACGCTCATTAAAGACAATATTGCGAAACTAATTGAAAACGACATTCCTGCAAAAACCGAATCAGAATATCTTGATGACTGGTTCTTTATCACATTACCTTGAATTTTAAAATTATGTATATTGCCTATTAAGAAATTCATAAATGTTTGGTTAAAACGAGCCCAAAAGAATCCGCTTTTCTTTGGTGCAAAAGCCAAGTTAGAATGGCAGGCAGGAAACTATGGTACTCCTGACATTTGGAATCAGATTTTCCAGTTGCGACCTTCGGGCATCCGAGTTAAAGTGAATTCCTATTTTCCTGCACTTGTTGCTATTGTTCAGACATCGATAATCGGTTCGAGGCGAAGATTCCTTACTCCCAGGGAATGTGCGAGATTGCAAAGTTTCCCCGATACCTTTAAGTACGACGTGAAACAAGCACAAGCCTATAAACAGTTTGGAAACGCGGTGAATGTAGATTGTGTAAAACTATTTGCTAGACATATGTTTAATTCATAATTAACGTGAGTTCGATATAAGCAATCAAAAGAGCATCAATTGGTTATCGGAAA
>CAMYYB010000035.1 GCA_947303335.1 uncultured Bacteroidales bacterium
AGTCTGCTTCCTTTTGCCGCCAAGACCGCTGATGAAGACAAAATCTTGATTTATGAGAGAGCGAATTAATGATAGGGGAAGGCTTGAGCATATTCTGTTAGCCATTGGTAATGTTGAGGAGTTTCTTCAAGGTAAGGACTATGAGTACTTGTTGAACGACAAGATTTTGTATTATGCTGTCGTGAAAAACGTGGAGATTGTAGGTGAGGCCGCTTACATGTTGAGTCTTGATTTTAAGTCAGAGCATACCGATACGCCGTGGGACCAAATTGAAAAAATGCGGCATGTGTTGGTTCATGGCTATTACCAAATCCTCCCAGAAGTATTGTGGCTGACGATTAACGACGACCTGCCTCCATTGAAAGCTAATGTGACGAATTATCTGTCTGAGATGGACAAAGAATAAATCTTGAATTCACCCGAAGTCTAACCCAAAATAACAATCCAATGACCCCAAGGGCATATGGCCTAAGAAACAAAAAGACATATTAAAACGATAGCGTTAGCTTAATAGCTTGTGTTCTCAGAACTACCACATTTGATGACACTACAGGCAAGTAAGCCAATGCTCACGTGTTTTCACGTGGGCTTTACTTGTAAAGTTGTAGTGTCAGGCTGTGGTAGGCCTCGAGGACCAACTTGAAAACAAAGTAAGTCCACGTTTTTTATTGCCCGATTGGAAAACGGATAAAAAGTTGAAAACACAAAACCTCCAATATCAAACACAATGAAAAAAGTATTTCTCTTTATCGCATTCATGGTTGCTATAGCAGCCAATGCACAAAACAGTGGCTTGGGCTTCAATTACCAAGCTGTAGTAAGAAACGCACACGGTGTGTTGTTGGCCGACACTACCGTCAATCTGCGTGTTTCCCTCTATCCGGGACAGCAGGCCAGTACGCCCACTTGGGTGGAAACTCATGCAGTCCATACGGATTTCTCTGGCTGTTTCGGTATCACCGTAGGCAAAGGCGAGCGCGACAACAGCAGTGTGGTTGAGAACTATTCCGATGTCAATTTCTCTGCCATCTACTATTGGCTGAAAATTGAGATTCTTGAAGGCAATGCCTATCGGGAAATCAGTTATTCGCAACTGCCCAGTTCGCCCTATTCTGATGTGGCTCATAATGCCATATTTTCCCCTGCTGGAGTGGTTTCGCCTTTTGCTGGACCAGTTGAAAACATTCCAGCAGGATGGTTGTTATGTGATGGTTCAGAAGTCAGCAGGACGGAATATGCCAATTTGTATGATGCCATCGGCGTTTGTTGGGGTGTTGGTGACGGTTCCACCACTTTCAATCTTCCAGACTTGAGAGGATTGTTCCTTCGCGGTGTTTCCGGCGATTCTGGCAATGATGAAGATGCTGATAGCAGAATTGTTTTGAATGATAACGGAGGGAATACGGGCAATAATGTGGGTAGTTATCAAGGGGATGCTATTAGAAACATCACTGGTACTTTTACTGGATTGGAAAACGGAAATCCTAGTCCTAAAACAGGGGCATTTTATAACACGGACGATAGGACTAATGGAGCCGGCTCTTTGAATTGGGATGACTTTGGTTGTGGTTTCGATGCTTCTCGTGTGGTTCCAGTCGGCAGCGACAATCGTCCAAAAAACGCATACGTGAATTACATTATTAAATACTAATCAATATGAAAAAGGTTTTATTCATTTTTGCATTGTTGGTGGCCATTGCTGCCAATGCACAAAACAGTGGCTTGGGCTTCAATTACCAGGCTGTAGTTAGAAACGCAAACGGTGTGTTGCTGGCTGACACTACCGTTAATCTGCGTGTTTCCCTCTATCCGGGGCAGCAGGCTAGTACCCCCACTTGGGTTGAGAGTCATGCAGTCCGTACGGACGTCTCAGGTTGTTTCGGTATTACTGTTGGTAAAGGCGAGCGCGACAACAGTAGCATCGTTCAGAATTATTCAGATGTGAATTTCTCTGCCATCTATTATTGGCTGAAAATAGAAATTCTTGAAGGTGAGACATACCGAGAGATAAGCTACTCACAACTACCCAGTTCGCCATACGCCGAAGTGGCTTATAATGCCTTTGCCATTCCTGCGGGAGTTATTGTGCCTTATGGTGGCGAAGAGGTTCCTTTCGGGTGGATGCTTTGCAACGGTGTAGAGGTTAGCAGAACAGAATATGCTAACTTGTATAATGCCATTGGAGTTTGCTGGGGCATAGGTGATGGAGCTACCACTTTCAATCTTCCTGATATGAGAGGCATGTTTCTTCGTGGCGTTTCTGGGGAATCCGGAAATGATGAAGATGCCGAAGAAAGGCTTGTCTTAAATGATAACGGCGGAAACACGGGAAATCAAGTGGGAAGCTATCAGGGCGATGCCATTAGGAATATTACAGGTGAGATACATGGCACTGTTGGAGATGATGGGCCGTTATCTTCTGGTTCGGAAGGAACTGGTGCTATGTCCGCATATCCTAGGACAGGTAACAATGGTGCAGATGGTCATAGTACTTTAGGCGCTTATAATTTTGATTTCGACGCATCCCGTGTCGTTCCCGTCGGCAGCGACAATCGCCCGAAGAATGTTTATGTAAACTATATTATTAAATACTAATTGCCATGAGAAAACTATTCTTTTCTATAATACTATTGGCTTTTGGTCTGTCGGCTTTTGCACAGTCACAGACTAAGTATGCCAGTTTTATCCCTGCTTATCCACCTGTGGTGGGAGAAAGCACCTACAGCAATTATGTGTTCAATCATAACGGGCTGTATTTGCACGATATTATCTTGGATTCGCTACCCCATTATGAAATAGAATACATCCCTAACCAGACCGTTCGATTCCTTGAAGACGGCATTGGATTTTATGTACAAGCAGATTCACTACATTCAAGCAATGTGGTCTACAGCTACACGGTTGATGTTCCACCCATTGGCCCCTTTGAGTTCAATGCCAACACGGGTCGCTTCAAGTTCTATCCCGACGCGGGTGATTATATGCCTTTTACGGTCACCTTTACCGCGACTTCAGGGGAAAATAGCCTCACCCAAGCCGTTAAGTTTGATATGATGCCTGAAGTGGTGCCAGAAGAATACGCCATTCAAAACTATGGTGAAATGCCTTCTGCACAAAACTATACCATCCTTGCGGAATCGCATACACAGATGTATTTGAACAATACAACCCGAACCGTCTATAGTTACAGCATTTCAGGCAAAGATGTTATTTTCGACAACAATGTGCAGAACAAGGTTTGGGGATTGAGCGGCCAAGAAAACATTTATGAGTTGAACGTTTTCGCTGAAAGGCTGTATATCCGCTCGGCTCTTGCGTTTCCTCATACCAATGTCAACATTTATGCAAGAGAACTTATCTTTGAGGACAATGGGAGCGAGATAGCCTCCATCAATACAACTCCATCAGCTATTGCAACGCTCACCAACGAAGCAGGTATAGATGGTGAAAGCGCAGGAAACATCACACTTTATGTCAAAAACCTTAAAGCCAACTATGCCAAAAGGTTTATCCTCAATGGAGCACGGGGACAAAACACTAACTTTAATGGAACGCCAGGCAATGGCGGCAACGGAGGCGTTTTGTCAGCACCTATTAATCTAGAAGGCTATGGCGATTTCGCCAGAGGAAGTGCCGGCGTAAAGTATGATACGCTGAACATGGTTATCGGAGCAGGTCAGGCTGGTGTGAATGGGCATTTTGAACGCATCACAGACCAGTATAGCTGGATGCATCCCTATTACATTGCTGCGGTTGTCAGGCATATCAACGATTCCTACTTGAACAACTATTTCAGCTACTCCAAAACCACCGCCAATGATTACTACAACCTGATCAACGAGTTTGAAGCCTCCGACGAATGGGATGGTTTTGACGGGACTTTGAAAGTGGAATTGCTGGATCAACGTACTGAGTTAGAAGGATTGTTGTACAAACTCAACGAAAACCTCGACTATTTCGGCAATCCACTTGGATGGACACCTATGCTTTCGTTTGAGGTGTATCTGACCAATTACAATAACGAAATTGACCGCGCTATGCCAACCTTGTATCTCAATTACTGGTTGCAAAATGTAGACCAATCTCTTGCCAATAAGGTTGAGGCAAGCCGGGTAGCAGCAGAACAGACACAGAATGATATTGCAGCGTCGCAAGACCAAATCAATTCGTTGACAAACAACATTCCTGTATTGGAAAACAAAATCACCGTACTACAAGGGCAGATTGAAGAAACCCAAAACAGATTGGAACAGCTGAAGGCTCAGTTGATGGCGAAAGCCAAGCACAATGTGAAAAAGAGAAACCGCCTCAACAAGGCTTTTGGCATTTGCAAAGCAGTAGCCAGTTGTATTCCAGTATACGGGCCAGCCATAAGTGCTGGGTTAAGTGTTGCCGGAAGCTTTTTTGGCGTTGCCGACACATACGGTTATGAAAGTGCTATTTCGAGTTCTTTGCAAAGTTTCACCAATTTCAATTTTGGTTCAGCGTTGGGAACACTTCAGCAAGCAATTAGCGGTATTGACTTGAACAATCTTGGGCAAACGGGTCATCAACTCAAAGAAAGTTACAACCAACTCGAGTCCATTATCAAACCCGTCTATAACAGTATCAATAATCTGCACGAGACTTTTTCCAAAAGTTCAGCCCCTAATGACCAAGTACAAGCCGAATTTGACAGACTTTGTGCAAATTCGGCAGAGTTCCAAAACTTCAAGGTCGAAATAGCTGCTCTTCAGCAAAGCTATGCAGAATTTGCCGCCGTTCTTACGCAGACCTTCGTCGACATCGTCAATTTGACCAGTGAAGTCAGCAATGAGTTGGTCACATTGGATGCTTTACGGGGTGATGTTTTCCAAGGCAACAGCAGGCGCGACTTGCAAGCCATGCAATGTGTGGAAAAGATGAGGCAACGCGCCATGAACCGTCTGATAAAGTATCATTACTATATGAGAAAGGCATACGAGTACAGAATGTTGAGACCTTATCAAGGTGATTTCAGTTTGGAAACCATGTATTCTCGTATAGAAGACTTGATAGATGAAGGTCAAATCATTTTTGACAACTCCACACCCGCCAATTTCACGGATTATAGTTCACTTTCGGCTGTGTTCAGGGAAGAATTGTCGAACATTGTTGAAAACGTCATTGATGAATTGACATACAATACACCCGAAGTGTCGGCTTCCATATCCATTGTAATTCCTCAAGAAGTATTGGATAAAATTAACGCCAACGAAGTCTATAACCTGAATATGTTAGAACTTGGTCTGTTGTCGCCCGACGAGGAAAATATCAGGATTACAGGCTTCAATGTGCAATATATGGAAGCGCATACAGAAGGGAACGTGGGAATGTCAACCTATATGGATATTGACCTTGCACACAGTGGCATTTCAAGATTCAGGAAGAACGGAGAAGTATATTGGTTTAATCATATTTCCCGATTGACCCAGAATCCTCATCCGAACACATGGAGAATTAGATACAATCCAACCAACCAAGAGACGACAACAATTGGTCCCTCGTTCGCTACCCAGTCATTACTGTATTCGATACTGGATTTGAATGGCCATGCAACTGCTAATAATATCATGCTGTTTTCAAGACCCGCAGCATGGAGCGATATTTTCATGTCCAAGAAAGTGCATACTTCCGGCAATGCTGATGTGGTGATAGACTCTCTTGTCCTTAGTTTGCAATATGACTTCACACCACGTCCTGATGCCATTCGCAATATCGATATTTCCACGAGTAATGATTTGCTTGCCTACATCACGTGCTCCGAAGCCGACAGAAACGGCAGGAGCAACGGAAAGGGTACTTTCCACCGCTCCTACACCAGAAGCAGCGGAACAGTTACCTTTACTGCAATGGAGACACACGGCAATTACCATTTCCTGAATTGGTCAGACCGAATGGGTAATGTAGTGACAGAAAGCACCGAACTGACCATCAACAAGATGACCGACCAATTCTATAGGGCCAATTACGAGTTGTGGATTCCTGTCCTTAATGTGGCTGACACCATCCATGTGGGTCACTCAGGCGGCGAGTATACGGTGCAAATCCAAAATGTGGGTTTGGGCGACATCGAAATGGATTGGTATGTTTCGGATTCGCTGAGCACTTGGGTGCATTTAGACGGCATTGCAGAAGGCATCGACGATGGCTATTTCACATTCACCTACGAACCATTCGGCAATCAAGGCACAAGAATCGACTCGCTTGAAATACTGGCTCCTGAGATAGAGGGAATGTCAAAAACGATATACATCGTACAGTATGACGACACCTATTTGGAAGTGAGCGCAAGTGTTGAGCCAGCGGGGACGGGCTCCGTTGCCGGCACAGGAATCTATCTCGAAAACGATGAGGTGACCCTGACGGCTTTGCCTGTAGACACTTGCTATTTCGTGGCTTGGGAGTATGAGGGCCAAATGGTCTCGACGCAGCCTCAATACACGTTTACGGTTTCGGGCAATATGCATTTCATCGCTCATTTCCAACAGCAAAACTGTTTCATCACAGCTACTGCCAATCCGTCAGACGGCGGAACGGTGAGCGGCGACGGCACTTACCTCTATGGCTCTACCGCCACACTTGCGGCTACCCCTAACGAGAACTACGAGTTTGTCAAATGGACTGAAAACGGTGTGACGGTGTCCTATGACCCCGTATATGCCTTCGAGGTGTCTTCTGACAGGGAACTGGTCGCTAACTTCAAGTATTTGGGCAACCACTGGACTCCCGTTGCCCCTGGTCTCTACTCGAACTCCACCACCATCGTCGGCGTCATCCTGATTGGAGGCATTGAGCAATACAATGACCAGCTGGAGCTTGGTGTCTTCTGTGGCGACGAGTGCAGAGGTACAGCCCGTCCGGCAGAGTTCTATCTTACGCACCGCTATCTGGCCACTTTGAACGTGTTCGGAGAGAACGGCAACGAACTCACCTTCAAGCTCTTCGACCATAACCTTGGGGAAGAGCTCGATTTGACACCTCCCGCAAGTGTGGTCTTCACCGATGACGGCTTGGGCAGTCCCGTTGAGCCTTACGAGTTGAACTTCGTTTCAACGGTGACGGTCTCTGCCTCGGTTCATCCGGAGGGAGCAGGTACAGTGGAGGGAGCAGGCGAATACGGATTGGGAGAAACCTGTACACTCGTGGCTACAGCCAATCCCGGTTTCCAGTTCAAGAACTGGACTTTGGACGGCAATGTGGTTTCCACCGACCCCACTTTCGTATTCACGGTGATGGGTGCAGTTTCCTATGTGGCTCACTTCAACACGGTCCAGACCGATAACCTCGTCTTGGGCTGGAACTGGTGGAGCACCTATATTGAGCAGGAGGGCATCAACGGACTGGAGATGTTAGAGAACAGCCTCGACGGTTCAGGCATACGCATCCAAGGCAAACTTGCCAGTACCGACTACTTTGTATATCAGGGTACAGGCTATTGGTATGGTTTCCTCAATGCCCTTCAAAACGATCAGATGTACAAGGTCCGCACCAGCGAGGCTTGCAATGCGGTCATCATCGGCGATGAGGCTCTGCCAGTTAACCATCCTATCACCATCGGTGAGGGCTGGAACTGGGTTGGTTTCCCCAGCGGTCAGCCCCTCAGTGTGGATGAGGCTATGAGCGGATTTGAACCCGAAGGCAATGACATCATCAAGGGCAGAAACGGCTCAACGACCTACATCTCCTACGGCGAATACAACCAATGGTACGGACCACTCAACACCCTGCAACCCGGACAAGGTTATATGTACAAGTCGAACAGCAGCGAGACGAAGACACTGGTATTCCAAACTGGACGCGGAGCCGAAGAGTTGAAGCCCAACATTACGCCAGAGGTCAATGTGTTTGTTCCCGAAGCTGAAAACTATGCCGACAATATGCTGATAACCGCTGTAATCGAGCTGGACGGCGAGGAGCTGCGCTCCGAGGACTACGAACTGGCTGCTTTCGTGGGCGATGAATGCCGCGGAAGTGTCAAAATGATGTATGTCGAACCGTTTGACCGTTATGTAGCCTTCCTGCTGGCCTTTGGCGAATCCAATGAGGAGATGCACTTCGTGCTGACCGACGGCAGCGATGTGAGCCTGTCCGACGACCTTGTCCGCTATGAAACGGACGGCACAGTGGGCACTTTGACGGAGCCAGTCATTTTGCATTTCGGTACGTTAGGTCTGGAAGACAATTTGCAGTTGCCCGTCCACATCTATCCCAACCCGTCCAAAGACATCTTTAATGTTGAAGGTGTTGGCATCAAGAAAGTTGAGGTAGTCGATACCTATGGACAAGTTATTCTCTCCGAGGAAGTCAAGAACGACAACTTGCAGATTAACCTCAGCGACAGAGCCGCTGGCTCTTATCTGTTGAGAGTGGTAACGGATAAGGGAGTTGCCACTAAGAAACTGGTTTTGGTGAGATAATCAACACGAGTAATAGCTTGCATGTGAAAATCCTCCCGTCAACCAGACGGGAGGATTTTGTTTGAAAATAGAGCATGGGATATGAATTTAGTGCAGTTTAGGTAGGCAAAAACTTACCGTTTAGTGCAGTTTAGGTAGGCAAAAACTTACCGTTTAGTGCAGTTTAGGTAGGTAAAAACTTACCGTTTAGTGCAGTTTGTGTTTGTAATTCATTGAAAAATTGTATCTTTGCGGAAAATTTACAATGTAGTAGCTATGAATGAACTGGAAAGAGTGCTGCGCGACCAAAAGGAAGAACTGGACACTGTCGATTTCAGCCAATATGTCACTCGAAAAGAGGAAGACCAAATAGATTTGGACAGTCCTGTGGCTCAAATCGTTATTGGTGTGCGGCGTTGCGGAAAATCGACTTTGTGCCAGAAGGTGCTTAAACAGAGTGGCGTGTCGTTTGCCTATGCCAACTTTGACGATGCCGTGCTGGCTGCTCTGAAAGCCACCGAAATGCACCTTCTTATGGAGACTCTTTACCGTATATACGGTGAGTTTACGCATCTTTTGCTTGATGAAGTGCAAAACATCGACCAATGGCCTTTGTTGATTAACCGCCTGCTGCGACAGAAAATACATTTGGTTCTAACTGGAAGTAATGCCAACTTGCTGAGCGATGACTTGAGTACGCATATCACAGGCCGTTACAACGAAATCCGTCTCTTCCCCTTCTCCTTTGAGGACTATTGTGTGATTAACCGCCTCGATACCCGAGGACTGACCACCAAGTCCGAGGGATTAAGGCAACATGCACTCGATAACTATTTGATGCTGGGCGGTATGCCGGAGACCTTTGGTATGAAAAACCAAGGAAGATACATCCGTTCGCTACTTGATGCCATCATCAATAAAGATGTCTGTAATCGATACAAGGTACGGTACAAAAAGACCCTGCAGCAAATCGCTGCAGGACTTCTTGACCATTTTTGTCAGGAAGTCAATTACCAAGACATTCAAGAGACATACAAGCTTAAATCCGTCCATACGGCCAAGAATTACGTCAACTATATCGAAAAGGCATATCTTGTGCGCTTGGTTCCTCGTTACTCATTTAAGAGCATTGAGCGTCAGAACTTCAGGAAAGTTTATGCCATCGACACGGCCTTCGTCACCGATTATGCTGATGTTCTTCAAACCGATAGTTGGGGCTGGAGACTTGAGAATGTGGTGTGTGTGGAACTGCTTAGACGTATGGAATTTGCTACGCAAGAGCTGTTCTACTTACGTGAAAACCGAAGCTATGAAGTGGATTTTGTTATTGTGGATTTTGGACATGTGATGGAATTGGTTCAAGTGACTTATGACTTTAACAACCCGTCAACCAAACTCTATAACCGTGAAATTGGGGGATTGCTGAAAGGTGCTGCAGCCACAGGCTGTCGCAACCTCACACTTGTCATGATGCAAGGTGAATCACGCGACATTCAAGTGGGTGAATATACGATACATTGCGTGTCGGTTTGCGATTGGTTATTGAAAAAGTAATGATGTCATTACCTTATGGGAACTTCTAAAAATTGCCTGTAATTTTTATCTCAAATTAACTACGTTGAATCTTCGATTTCTTTAAAATTCAAATAATCAGAAAAATACACATTCTCAAATTCGCTAAATTCTTGATAATTAGAAATTCCCTTATTTAAATTTAAAATATTTGTACTTTTGCAAATTCAAGCATTACATAACACCATGCGAAAACTATTACTGCTTATATCTACCTTATTAATATTGACTCTGCCTTCAAAGGCGGCCTACCTCCTCATCCCGATGGACGACACCCAGACCAACCACCTGAAAGCCTACGGCGTGGCCTACTGGGTGCTGCAACGCGAGGTGGAAATCAGCTGGCTGCTGAACTATAGGGGAGGGAGCTATCTGATGCCCTACCATGAAATGTTTGAGCGCGAATGCAAGATGCGCAACGTGTCGTACAACGTCATCGCCGATGCACAGGCTGATGCTATCCTGGCCGAGATTGCCGACCCGGGCGTCAATATGGACGAGATGAAACTGCAAAAGGTGCCTCGCGTGGCGGTCTACGCCCCGAAGAACAACCTGCCTTGGGATGATGCCGTCACCCTCGTGCTGACCTACGCTGAAATCCCTTACGATGTGATCTACGATGACGAGGTGTTGCAAGGAGTATTGCCCACCTACGACTGGCTCCACCTGCACCATGAGGACTTCACCGGACAGTACGGCAAGTTTTGGGCACGCTACCGCAACTATCCTTGGTATCAGGAGGACGTGCGTGCGCAAGAGGCTACGGCGCAACGTTGGGGCTTTACCAAGGTGTCGCAACTGAAGCTCGCGGTGGTGAAGAAAATCCGTGAGTTTGTGGCTGGCGGCGGCTATATGTTCTCTATGTGCTCGGCTCCCGACAGCTTCGATGTGGCTTTGGCTGCCGACGGACTCGACATCTGTGACTATATGTTTGACGGCGACCCCATCCGCAGCGGCGACCCGCAACGCCTGAACTACGACAACTGCTTTGCCTTTACCGACTTCAGCGTGTCGACCAACCCGCAGGAGTATGAAATCTCTAACATCGACGTCACCCAAGGCAGAATGCAAAAGGTGAAGGAACAGAATGACTATTTCCTGCTGTTTGACTTCTCCGCCAAATGGGATCCTGTGCCGACGATGCTGACCCAATGCCACGAGAGGTTGGTGAAGGGTTTCATGGGGCAGACGACAGCCTTTAACAAAAGGGTTGTGAAACCATCCGTGGTCGTGTTGGGCGATAATGCCGCCCTCGACGAGGACCGCTACATCCACGGCAACTTCGGCAACGGATTCTGGACCTTTCTCGGCGGACACGACCCCGAGGACTACCAGCACATTGTAGGCGACCCGCCCACCGAACTCGACATGTACCCTAACTCACCGGGCTATCGGCTCATTTTGAACAACATTTTATTCCCCGCAGCAAAGAAAAAAGAACAGAAAACCTGAAAAACTACTATCTTTGCCAGCCTGAATCTGAATCAACTTAAAAAAGAAATAGACTATGAGAAAAATTTCACTCGCCCTTTTTGTCCTACTGGCTGGCCTCACCACGCTTCAGGCCAAACCCGTTGATGCCCTCCGCGCCCAACGCTTGGGACAAAGCTACATGGAGCAAAAATTAGCCAAGAGCAACATCACCCTTGACCTGGCCTACACCTCACGCGCCGATAATGGCACGCCTACGGCCTATGTGTTCAACTTCCACAACGGCTTCGTCGTTGTGAGTGCTGACGACAGCTACCATCCCATTCTGGGTTACTCGGAGAGAGGCCGTTTCGACTACGAGCAGGCTCCCGACGGACTGCGTTTCATGCTGGATGCCCTGTCGCATGAGATTGCCCAATGCATCGCCGAATGTATTGCCACGACGAGCGACATTGCCTGCCAGTGGAAGAACTTGGAAGCCTGCGGGATGCTGGGTAACCAGAAGAACATCCCTTTGGTGGGACCGTTGGTACAGACCAAATGGGACCAAGGCTCCCCTTATAACCTATACGCCCCCAACGGCTATCCTACGGGTTGTGTGGCCACCGCAATGGCCCAGCTGATGAAATACTGGGAATGGCCTGTGCAAGGCACCGGTGAGCATAGCTACCAATGGGGTGGGCAGACCCTCACGGCCAACTTCGGCGAGACGACCTACGACTGGGCCAATATGCTCTATAACTACAATTTGGGTAGCGTCACGCCTGAGAACAGGGAGGCTGTCGCCGTCCTGATGTCGCATTGCGGCATCGCCGTCGACATGATGTATGCCTCCGATGGCTCGGGTGCCTATTCGCCGGATGTGCCGATGGCCATCAACAACTATTTCTCGTATTCCGACCAGGCTACCTATATCGCCAAGACCGGCTATACCTACAACGAATGGATTGCCCTGCTGAAATCGAACCTCGACCAGCATATCCCCCTGTATTATTCGGGTCATGGTGAAAGTGGCGGTCATGCTTTCATCTGTCACGGTTACGACAACGACGGACTGTTCTATTTCAACTGGGGCTGGGGCGGCAGCAACGACTCCTGGTTCCTCATCGATGGCGACAAGTTCGAGTTCAACACCAGTCAGGGTATTGTCTATGATTTTATCCCCGACTATGTCTATTTCGGGATGCCTCAGGCGGTGGAGAACCTCTCGGTGACTATTGACGGCGATGTGTCGCGCATCGGTCACCTCTCGTGGACTAATCCCACAACTTCTATGACGGGCGAAGCCTTGACTTCCATTGATAAAGTGATTGTCAAGCGCAACGGCATTGTGGTGAAAGAGCTTGCCGGAACCACTCCCGGTCAGGCGGTGGCTTGTGACGACGAGGTGCCTTACTTCGACCAGTTTGAATACACCGTGCTGGCTGTTTCGGGCGACAACTACGGACGCAGCACCAAGACAAAGGCAGTCTTTGGCCCTTATTGCGAATGGACGGTCCTGATGACCTCGTCGGGCTTCCAAGGCTGGGACGGTGGCGGCATCACCGTGCAGAACGCTGCCGGCTCCTACATCGACTTCCTGACCACCAACACCGCCAGCGCTCAGATGCAACGCTTCCAGATGGCCTTGGGCAACAACAACCTCTATTGGGTGAAGCCTAACTCCAACATCTCCAACATCTCCTTCAAGGTCAAAGACTCGCAGAACCAGATTGTCTACCAATACGAAGGTCCCTCAGCCGACTTGGAGGAAGGCCTGCTGCGTACCCTCAACAACAGCTGCGGTCACGAGAACACCTGCGAGGCTCCCTTCAACCTGAAGGCAACCCTTGACCCCGACAACGATGCCAACGTCATCCTCAGCTGGGAGAGCAACCACGAGCCTGAGTTTGGCTACTGCATCTACCGCGACGGCCTGCTGTTCAACATGGCGCATGAGACGCATTTTGTGGACGAATACACCAATCCGGGCGGTCATTGCTACTACGTCACCGCCCTCTGCACGGGAGGCGAGACGGTCACCTCAAACGACTACTGCATCACCTCGGGTACGGGTTGCGACGAGCCTTCAGACCTCTACTACGAATACACCTCCAACAAAAAGGTGCAGCTGTACTGGTCGGCTCCCGAAGGCACTTGGCCCACTGGCTATATCGTTTACCGCAAGACCGACGAGATGAGCACTTACAAGGAAATCAAGCGTACCAAGCAGACCAACGTCAAGGACAGTTCGTGTACGCAAGGCACAGCTTACCAATATGCTGTGGTGACTTATTATGACAGCATTGACTGCACCTCGACCTATGCCAACGACCTGTTCGATACGCTGAAGTTTTACATCCGCGTTGAATGGGGCAATGTGCCTCAAGACCTGCAAGCCGAGCTGATGGACAACGGCGAGACGATGAACGTCAGTCTGAGGTGGCGTCCCGCTTTCTTGGCTACGGGCTATACCATCACCCGCAACGGTGAAACTATCGCCGAGGTGACCGGAGAAGCTTACACAGATGAAAACTTGGAGACAGGCGAGACCTACTGCTACAAAGTCATCGCTCACGGCGACGGCTTTGACGAAGCTTCCAACGAGGCCTGCGTCACTACACCTGATGCCCCCACGCCGCCTGTGCCGCCCGTCTTGCCTTGCAATGCGCCCACCAACTTGCGCCGTGAAGACCCGATGAATATGGCTCACATCGCATGGAACGTGCCTGAAGAGCGCGAGCCGGACAGCTATACCGTCATCATTGTCAACAACCTCACACAGGAGACCACCGAGGTGACAGGAGTGACGGAGACCTTCTATGAAGAGGCCATCACTATCGAAGAAATGGACAAGTCCTATAAGGTGAAAGCCGTCTATGAAGAGTGTGAGTCAGAGTTTGCCCAAACCGAGAGCGGCGAAGATTTTATCAATATCAACAACCTGTCGGTGCCTGAAAGCCTGATGAACGTTGTCCTTTACCCCAATCCCACTACAGGACTGCTCACCGTTGAACAGGAAGGCTTAATCAGCGTTGAGGTGTATAACCTCGTGGGCCAGTGCCTGCTGCATGAAGATGTTGCCGAAAGCAACGCCACTCTTGACATGAGCAGCCTGCAAAACGGCGTCTATATGGTCAAAGTGAACACCAATTTAGGCTCCGTTATGCAAAAAGTGGTGAAAATGTAAGGTCGTTTTTCGAAATAAACTATCTTTGCGCCTTTAAAACGGAATGAAATCAACAAATACCAAATCAACAATGAGAAAAACTTTGTTCATGATGATGACTCTGGCCCTGTTTGTGAGCCAGCTCATCGCTTCGCCTGTTGACGTGGAACAGGCCCGTCAGTTGGGCTTGAAGTATGTGCAGCACCATTCTGCCAAGAATGTCGCCGAACTCAGCTTGGCCTACACCGAGAGCACTGAGAGCGGAATGCCCGCCCTCTATGTCTTCAACTTTGAAGGCGGCTATATCATCGTAGCTGCCGACAACGTGGCGCAACCCGTCCTGGCCTACGGCGAGGAAGGCAGCTTCGATGCTACCCAAATTTCGGATGGTCTTGCCTATTATCTGGGTCACTATGCCCGTCAGATTGAATATGCTGTGACCAACAACCTCGAACCAGAGGCTGAAGTCACTGCCCAATGGGAAAACATCGCCAGAACGGGCTACGAGGGTACCAACAATAGCCGTAGCATCCGTCGCGACATCGCCCCGCTGATTTCGACCAACTGGAACCAAGACAATCCATACAACTCATACTGCCCGACGGGTCAAGGCGGCCCTGGCGGTCATGCTTACGCAGGCTGTGTGGCTACGGCTATGTCAATGGTGATGAAAAAATGGAACTGGCCCGACCACGGACAAGGCTCCCACAGCTATACACCCGAAGGCTACGCGACACAAACCGTTGACTTTGAGAACACCTACTACCAATGGAACAATATGCCCAACACATGCAACAACTCCAACTATCAAGCTGTTGCCACGTTGATGTACCATTGTGGTGTGGCTGTTGATATGATGTACGGTCCCCAATCATCGGGTGCCTATTCCGTGGATGTGCCTGATGCCATTCATGATTATTTCCGCTATAGCGAACATGCCAGCCGTCTCGACCGCGACCTTTATACCAAGACGGAATGGGAAGAGATGCTCATCCGCAACTTGGAATACGGCTTCCCGCTCTATTATTCGGGTAGCGGCAATGATGGCGGTCACGCCTTCGTGTGCTGCGGCTACCGTGAGAGCGACCGTAAGTTCTACTTTAACTGGGGCTGGAGTGGCTTCAACAACAACTATTTTGCCATTGATGCTTTGAACACTTATAGCGGCAACTTCAACGACAACCAGGCCGCCATCTTCGATTTCGTCCCTGACTATATCTATGATGCCCTGATTCCTGCTGTGGAAGACCTTAATGTTGGTGCTACGAATGCCCATTCCAAGACGGGTATCATCCGCTGGACGAATCCTTCCACCTCTTTGGGTGGCGATCCCATTACGAATATCGAGAGGGTTGTGCTGCTCCGCAACGGTGAAGAGATTTTCTCCCAGAGCAATGTGACTCCCGGCGAGGCGATGGTCTTTGAGGACAACGTCCCGGAATACGACTGCTACACCTATCGTCTGTATTATATCACCAACGGCATCAATGGCCGCTTTGCTGAGATAAGCTACCAGTACGGTCCCACCTGCACTTGGAAAGTGATTGGTCAGACCACCAACTTCCAAGGCTGGAATGGCGGCAAGATTCAGGTGAAGAACGCTTTCGGTGCTGTGGTTGAGGAAGTCACGATGAACAATTCAACGCCTGTGAGCCAACTGGTGCGTGTGCCTGAAGGCGATGTGACCTTCAGTTGGGTGGCTCCTTCAACGGCGGTTACCAGCGTCACCATCAATATCAAGAACTCGAACAACCAGTCGGTCTACAGCTTCACGGGCAATTCGAACCAGATTCCCGCTACCCTGTTTACGGGCAACAATGACTGCGGCGGCTGCCAGCCTCCTACCGGTCTGAGAGGCGAATACCAATGGACTGGCGACGGCTTCGGTACCCTGCTCACTTGGGACTACGATGTCGACCCGCAATCCTTTAAGGTGTATCGCAGCGAGGATGGTGTCAGCTATGAAGAAATTGCCACCGTTGACAAGACCTTGCGCGAGTACTTTGACCTTGCTGAGGAAGGCTCTTATTATTATAAGGTGACAGCTTACCGCAGTTACTGCGAGTCGACACCCGCCTGGGCTGACGAGGAGACGGACTACGTCCATATCGATGTGACCTCGGTCAATGAAAACCAGATGGCCGGCAATGTGTTCCCGAATCCAGCCAACACGATGCTCTGCGTTGAGGCTGAAGGCCTGCAGCAGGTGGTCATCTGCAACGTGATGGGTCAGATGGTCTATCGTCAGGCTTGCGACCAGGACGGCATCGTCATCAACACCAGCAGCTTTGCCCAAGGTGTCTACACCATCACCATGAAGAGCGGCAAGGGACAGTCGACCTCTCGCTTCTCGGTAGTACACTAATTTTATCTGAATTGCAGTCAAAAAAGACGGCGTTTTCAGAATAATTGCTAACTTTGCCGCCTTGAATTGAAATCAATCAACAACAAAACTAAATTAAAAGTACAATGAAAAAACATCTCTTGAGTCTGCTTGCCTTGATTCTCGGCATTGGGATGGTCCAGGCCAATCCTGTCAGCGAGAGCCAGGCCAAGCTTGTTGGACAACAGTTTGTCCAAGCCAACTTCGACCTGTCGCGTCAAAGTGGCGAGTTGTCCCTTGTTTACACAGGAGTCACTACCCGTGGTGAGGCTTGCTTCTATGTCTATAACATAGGCAACGAAGGTTTTGTCATGGTTTCAGCTGACAATGTGTATCGCCCTATCGTCGGTTATTCGGATGAAGGTGCCTTTGATGCCAACAACATCAATCCCGAGCTAAATTACATGCTGAACGAGTTGATTTCATACCGCAGTGGAAAACTGACGGGCGAGCCTGCTCCTGCCGTTGCTGCGGAATGGATGCAAGTCACTGCCAATGGCACATTGCCTTCGCGTAACGGCGGGCGTGAAGCCACCTATCTCTGCCAAACCCGCTGGAATCAGGATTATCCTTATAACTACTATTGCCCTCAAGGCACTGGCGGTCCTGGCGGTCATGTCTATGCCGGCTGCGTGGCCACTGCCATGAGCCAGGTGATGAAGTATTGGAACCACCCGTTGAAAGGCACAGGAAGCCACTCCTATAGCTACTATGTTCCTGGATCGGGCAGCGGCCCGTGGAGTGCCAACTTCGGTGATACCAATTACGATTGGGAAAACATGCCTAACGCCATCAACAGCAACTCGCCTCAAACGCAAATCGATGCTGTGGCAACGCTGATTTATCACTGTGCTGTCTCGGTCGATATGATGTGGTCTGTTGAGGGTAGCGGCGCCTATTCCGCAGATGTGCCTCAAAGAATCAATCAGTATTTTGGATACTCCAATGCCGCTACGCAGAGAAGCAGGGATTCCTACTCCTACGACCAATGGGCCAATATGCTGAAGGAATCTTTTGATATGGGTTGGCCTCTGTATTATTCAGGCCAAAGCTCTGAAGGCGGTCACGCTTTCGTGTGCGACGGATATGACGATGCCGACCTCTTCCATTACAACTGGGGTTGGAGTGGCAGCGGCGATGGCTGGTTTGATTTCGACCTTATCGACTACAACAGCAGCGACGGTGCCATCTTTAACTTCGTCCCGTCTGAAGTCTATAGCAATACGCCTCAGGCTCCCACTAACATCAATGTAGTCCCTGCTGCCAACAATGTGTTGTCGGCTGACATATCATGGACGAATCCTACCAAGACCTTGTCCAACGTCAATCTGTCCGTTATTGACCAAATCGTGGTTTGCCGTGACGGAGAGATTATCTACACGGAAGACAATGTGACTCCTGGTGCCAACATGACCATCACCGATAACAGCGTGCCACGCTTCGATGGCTTCGTTTACTCGGTTTATGCGATTTGTAACGGTAATCACGGCAAGGTGATCCATTCTGAAATGGTCAGCTTCGGTCCCGCCTGCGGATGGACCATCAATATCACACAGGCCTCGTTCACGGGCTTCCGTGGCGGTGCTATCCATGTTTACAATGCAGCTGGTACTGAAGTTGCTTCTGTGACTACCACCACTTCGTCCGTACAGAGCATCTCCGTTGATGTGCCTCTGGGTCATGTCTCTTTCGGATGGTCGGCTCCGACGGGTGCTGCTTTCACGATGGGCTTCACCATCAAGGATTCACAAAACACTTCGGTTTACACTTATCAGGGCTCTTCTGACGATTTGGCTGTAGGTGTCTTCTATGAGTCCAACAACGGTTGCGGCAATCAGGCTGGCACGGGTGTCCCGAGCAACCTTGTCGCTATGCGTGATGACGAAGATCCTACCACCATCCACGTTTCGTGGGATGGCATCGAGGACTCCGGCTATGGCTACATCATCTATCGCGATGGTTTGCTCCATCGTCTCATCCCCGAAGGCACATCCTTTGATGACACGAACGCTCCTGCCGGTGGCCACTGCTATCGTGTCGGCTTCCTGAGCGATGGTGGCGAGAACCCCGGATTCTCCAACGAGTCGTGCGCTACTGCGGGTGCTTGCTATCCTCCGACGAACTTAGACTATGAGACTACAGGCGCCACATTCAAGATTAAGCTGAAATGGGAGAAACCTGTGCCGGCTGACGGTCTCTCGGGCTACTACCTGTTCCGCTCGACTACTCCGGACGAAGGCTATGAGCGTATCAAGCTTCTTGGTGCCAACGCCACTTCCTATACCGACAATACTGCCAACCAGGAAGGCCACTATTACTACAAGCTCTACGCCGTGTATAGCGACATGGACTGTGAGTCAGCTCCTGCCTCTTGGATCTATGACCACAACCAGTTCTATCTGCACGTTTACTACTCACCCACGGGAGTGGAGGAATTGGAAGCCAACTCGGTGGCGGTCTATCCGAATCCCACATCGGCCCGCTTCACCATTGAGGCTGCTGGTATGAATCACGTCAGTGTGTTCAATGCCCTTGGCCAGATGGTCTACGAAGCTAACTGTGAGAGTGACTCAATGGAGATTAACCTGAATGATGTGGAGACGGGCATCTATATGGTGCGTATCGCCACGCTGAACGGAACGGTGACCAAACGTATTACTGTAATCAAGTAAAGTTTTTCATAAGCTTCTGTTTTTTTATTGGTACGCCCACCTCGTTATCGGGGTGGGCGGTCTTTTTACTGCTGTCAACAGGATAGGGTCTCCTTCTTTGGTCAAACCGCTATTCCCGTCCTCATCACATCATCATAGAGGGGTGACCAACGGTCTTCGGCCATCAGGACAGGCTCAATGAGGAAACTAACTTGGTCAACATCGTGCCAGAGTAATTTGGAAATTTCAAACTTGCGGTCACCGTAAGTGGGCACGATGACAGCCACGTCAATGTCGCTGTCAGGGTTGGCATAGCCTTTCGAATAGGAGCCAAACATCATGACCTTGGGTTCTTCCTCGAAACGCGGCATTATGACGCACTTGTAGCGTCTGACGAGTTCGAGGGCTTCGTCGCGGCTGAGAGTTCTTCTGTTATCATTGCATCAATTGTTTGGTTTGACAGCAGAGAATTCCTCCGGGTTGCGGGTCAGGGTCTCTTTAGCTTGCTTGTTCGGCTCGCGGCGGCAGTCCCAAAGGTCAGATATTTCAATACGATTGTCTAAAATACGGTAAATCATCTTGTTCAGATGACTTATCACAACGCTATGATAAGTGTTGGTCATATTGGCTAACAAAGGTTCCTCAGGACCGAGATAGGGGTTGGTTTCAAGAAGTTTCCTGGTCTCTTTTACTTTCTGGATGAAAGTGTCTTTGGATTTCTTGCCAAATTTCTCGAGAATGTATTTTGCGGTTTTGCGAATCTGTTGCTGCGCAAAAACAGAAATAACCACTCTCATACCGGTTCCGCCATTTCAAGTTCTTCCATTTGGGCAAACTCTTCCTCGATTTCCCGCATAGCGTCATCGAAATCCAAATATTCACCATTGGCAAACTGCTGTTCGCTTACGGCGATGCGTTCTTGAAGTTCCTCAACGGTGTACGGCTTCAAATCCTCTTCGGAGTCACGCAAATAGCCTTTCATCTCCTCAACCAGCCATATTATTTCAGAAGTGGTCAGCGTGCTTTTCAGTAAATCAAGCAGTTTTGTCAATGCTGTTGTACTCATGATAGGTTTTGTTTGATGGTATGATAGCGCAAAGATACACACTATTTCCTAAACGTCAAGTCATTTTTGGTGAAAATAATTACCTGTTCCTGGTGTCGACAAAAATGTGGTTCCCTTATTTCATTTAACACGAATCTCACTAATCTAACGAATTGATATTCGTGTTATTCGTGCAATTCGTGGTCAAAAAAAACGAATATTTAGTGGTTGTCTTTCGCCAGAAAAATTGACTGTCCCAAGTGCCCCACTGTCCCAGGGGAGGGAAAGGTGGAACAGCTGGGACAGTGTTGGACAGCAGGGAATGGAGGTTGTTGCTGAGTTTAATTGAACCGATAAGCAACGCCTATGCTGGCATTATGGTAAAATACAGGGCTTGTGACATAATAGGGGAAATGAGGGTTAAGGTCACCTCGTATATCATTTTTGACCTTGAACTTCATGCAGTAGGAAAGCCCAATTTCAAAATGTTTTGTTATAGGATACGAAACAACAATTCCTCCCAGAATGCCTAGGCCAAAAGGCATCCATGTAACATTGTAGTCAGAAAACCTTGCCCCGAGTTGATCTGTATTATAGTGGGTTGTCGAAGTGCCACCCCATGTTACATCCTTTTCATAATTGATCAAATAGGATAAGTCAACGCCCAGAAATGGAGTAATGTTTATCCGTTGGCGCTCGCCCGTGACCCGAAACCCAACTGTTGAAGCAAGGCTGGCCTCTTGCCATTTGTCAACATAATAACGTGTTTTAGAGTATCGGTAATTCCGCAACAATGACATATAACTACAACCAAAGTTGAATGTCCATCTGTTTTTCTGCATGGAAAAAAACGGAGAAACGCCCCAATTAAACGGCGACGAAGATGTTCCAAATTCATCTGGCCCATAAAAAAAACTAGGCAGCCATATCTGATTGTAAGCAATGCCGACGCTGTATGTGATTGCCTTTTTTGTCTGCTCTTTTTCTTGGCCGTAGCAATGGAAAGCCAATAACAGAACGATGATGATGGAAAGTGTTTTTTTCATAATAGTATGATTTTTTGAAGGTTGCTGTATTTTCTTTGTTTGTCGTTTCGTCTGCAAAAATAGACTATTTATCTTACAATGACAAGTTTTTTAGGGGTTTGCGAGAGGTGGAGAGGGCGGAAACCGCCCCCTGACTACCATCTCTGCTTGGACATCATCCCGCGAAGGGGTCGTCACCGCCGTTGCCGCCTGGGGTGTCACCACCGCCGGGGGTATCGTTGCCACCGGGTGTCTCACCACCGCCAGGAGTCTCACCGCCGTTGGGTTCTTCTCCTCCAGGCTCCTCGCCACCGGGCTCCTCGTTGATTACTGCATTGGGGCCCAGGGTGGCTACGTCAATCCACTCGATGTCGACATCCGACAGGGCGCGGATGGCGTGGCGCTTACCGCCTTGCTTGCGGTAGCTGGTCTCGGGGCGGAACACCACCTTGACGCCGTTGATTTGGTTGGCCGACACCTTTTCTGCCGCTTCCACGCCGTTGCCCGTGGCCGAGGCCTGGAAATAGAACGACCCGATGCCGTCGAGCTTTACGCTGCGGCCTTGGGCCATGTAGTCGCCCATCACGCCTGAGAGCGATTCGAGCACAGCCCGCACGTCGGCGGGGGCTACGGTGGATTCAGCCGCCAAGCGCTTGGCTATGTGGGCTGTCGTGACGGGACTGCCCACCAGTGTCGACTGGGGGTACCACTTGTTGTTGATCTTCATTTGGACTTTGCGATAGAATGCCATAATACAAAGTGTTTTTGTGCTCTCTGCGAGACCTCGCCAAGCAGGGTTAACATAGGCTCGGACTACCCTATACCCTAGTCGCGACTACCCTATACCCTAGTCGCGACTACCCTATACCCTAGTCGCGACTACCCTATACCCTAGTCACGACTATCCTATACCCTAGTCAAAGTTACCTTATAGACTGCTTTTGGAGGCTCGTTTTTGAGCGGGTTCATAATTGTTGATAATCGTCTTTTTTTAATCCGTCACCGTGAACTCACCGTAGTATTCGTCCCCGTTGGTGAGAGTGAAGGTGACGATATAGTCGCCCGCATCGGGGATGTAGTACTGGATGCCGTTGGGGGTGAGCAGCGACGTGCAGTCGACCAAAGCCCCCGTGTCCGTGGTGATGGCAATGGCGACCTGGCCGAGGTTCTCGGTGAAAACTACGGTGAGGTAGTGACCATCAATTGTAGGGTAAATGCTTCCGCTTCTATCCGTCCCGCCATGTTGCGTTTTTGCAATAGTTGTAATAGGTGTTCCTTCTCCTTTCTCATGTCCTGTTCCGGCTACGCCGCTGGCGTAGCACAATGCCCCTGAAAGGGTAAAGCAGAGCATCAGAACTAATGTTGCTATTCTCTTCAT
>CAMYYB010000036.1 GCA_947303335.1 uncultured Bacteroidales bacterium
TGAACTTTCTCGAAACGAGGAATTGTTGGAATTTGCTAAGTTCTTTCTTTGCCATAGTAATGAAGTTTTTAATTTGTTATTTTTATTCTGTTTGATTTCTTGATGAATTAAGCTTTATCTGTAAACTCTCGACATTCTCGGGTTGTCGCCCTTGTTGCGGCCTAAGTAAGGCTGGATGCAGCGGAAGCCCGTGTAGCAGTTGGCCGAGTCTTGGTATTGGTAGTCGCGGGTGGTGACTTGCATATAATAGGAGACATCCTTCCACGAGCCACCGCGAATCACCTTACGCTTCATGACCGGCGGGTCATCGTTCTTGGCGTTATAGGTGTAGTTGGGGTTCATGTCCCAAGTGAAATTGTATGAATTGGGGTCATAGGCGGTGTTGGTCCATTCGGCCACGTTGCCGGCCATATCATACAGGCCCCAGCCATTGGGCGGGTAGCAGCCCACCACGAGGGTGCGCAGACCACCGTCGGCGAGGTAGTTACCACGGCGCGGTTTGAAGTTGGCCAAGAAGCAACCCTTGGCGTTAGAGGCGTTGGGACCTCCCCAAGGATAAGGATTCAGCATGTGACCACCACGGGCAGCCCATTCCCACTCGGTCTCGGTGGGCAGACGGAACTCGCTCAAGTCGACACCCTTACGCGAACGGTTGTAAGCGTTGAGCAGCTCGGTGCGCCATACGCAGAAGGCACGGGCCTGCTGCCAGGTGACACCCACCACCGGATAGTTGTCGTAGGCCGGATGCCAGAAGTATTTCTCCGTCATCGGGTCGTTGAACGAATAGCTGTAGTCGTGGATCCAGCACAGCGTGTCAGGATAGACGCTGATGACTTCAGAACGGGCATATACAGAACGGTCGCTGTAGCCCTGCTGACGGTTCGACCAAGCGCCCTTGCGGTCGACATTGATACCGGCATCAGCCTCGCCCAGCGAGTATTCGTTCTGCTTCAGCTTGCCGTCAGCAAACTCTTTCTTGGCGGCAGCCTGAAGGTCAAACCAATAATAGGCGTAATACAATTTGCGCGGGTCAATCTCTTTCCTCATGAAATATCTCTCGTTCTCAGGGAGATACATAGGTTCAAGAGCTTCACGCACATCTTGCTCCTTGCTGTTCCAATCAAGTTTCTCTTTCCAATTGAGGTGCGGCGGGTCGTAAGCTTCGCCGTTCTTTCCTTCGGTGATGGCGTACCTGTCGGGGAAGGCATCAGCCAAAAGGCGACGGGCGATAGAGTCACGCACCCAATAAACGAACTGGCGGTACTCATTATTGGTGATTTCGGTTTCATCCATGAAGAACGCCGAAACGCTCACCGTCTTAGGCTCGTTAAGATACGAATTGGTGATGTCTTCACCACCTGCACCCATGATGAAACTCCCTTGCGGCACGAATACCATACCGTAGGGGTCGGGTTGGTTGAAAGTCTTGTTGGTTCTTCTCACTCCAACCAGTTCACCCTGGTTTGAATTGCCGCATGCTGTTAGCAGCAATACGACTGAAAATACGAACAGTAGTTTCTTCATCTTCTTGACAATGATTTAATTACTATTTTTTTACTTCAATTTTATCCTTTAGTTAGGCGTTGTTTTTCAACGAACGGTGTTCAAAAAGAACCGCCAAAATTATGAATTATTATGTTCAAACTATGATTTTTTCGAATAAATATCTATTTTTTTTCTTTCAAGCGGCAATATCGCGTTTCAAATTGTTCATTTTGTCACTCACTAAATTACAGGTATCTGACGCTGCGATAGTCACGCGGCGTGCGGTCGAGGTCGAGCTTGAAACAGTAGCCGAGCGCAATCTCATGCGACCCGGGAACAACGCCCAAGCCCATCGTATTGATGTCGTAGGCATAGCCTATGGTGAAGTCCTTGATACAAATGCTTGCCGTGAGGCCCACTGACTCCTGCGGGCGGTAGTTGACGCCCAACGAGAACAGGTTGTTGTAGACCACCTTGGCGCCCACGTTGAGCTGCCACGAAGCAATGTCGGTCATGGCTGCCACCGAGGGGACCAACTTGAGTCTCGGCATATCCTCAAACTGGATGGGATAGCCTGCGACTACGTAGAAGGTACGGTCGTTGATGAAACTGGCGCTGCTCGTATTTTGTTCGCTCAGCGCTTTGGTCATGGTCTCCAGCACATTGAGGGCTGAGACACCTATATATAAAGATTCAGGAATCTGCCAGAAGAGACCCACGTTGAGGTCAAACAGCATGTCACTCTGCTCGCCGAGGCTCTGCAGGATGGGGTCGTTTTCCTGCGTGGGGGTCAGGTGGCTGAAGTCCACGGTGCGGTTGCAGAGGTTGGCCGCCAGACCGATGCCGAGGGTCGAGCCGCCCATGTCGAGGTGGAAGGAATAGCCGATGCTGAGCCCCATGTCATCCTCAAAGCCCAAGTGGTCTTTCAACAGGCTGAAGCTGATGCCGCCGTGCAAAGCCCTAATAGGCATATCGCCCGATATTAAATAGGTGGTGGGGGCGATGTCGTTGCCATCGTTGTCCTTGAAGCCCGCCCACTGCTGACGGTAAAGTCCCAACACGTTGACTCCCTCGCTCATCCCTGCAAAGCCCGCGTTGACGTAGGTGTAGGAATTGGCATAGTTAGTGAAGATAGGCTGCTGCTGGGCTTTCAAACCCGTCGCTGCTATGGTCAGGACGAACAGTATCGCTATATGTAATGAGGATGTCTTCACTTCTTTTTTTGAGGGTATGATGCTAGTTTGAAACCGCGAATTTACGAATTTAGTATTTACCTCAAAGAAATTATCTCAAAAAATTTACCTGAAGAGTCGGATGATGTCGTTGCCGTTGGCCAAAATAAGCAGTCCAAAAACGAGGATGAGTCCCACGGTTTCAGCCACTTCCATAAATTTATCGGAGGGTTTGCGCCGCGTGATAATTTCAAAGAGGAGGAAGAGGATAAATCCGCCGTCCAAGGCCGGTATGGGCAATATGTTCATCACGGCAAGGGCGATGGACAGGAAAGCGGTCAGGCGCCAGAACATGCTCCAGTTCCAACGGTCAGGGAAGATCTTGCCGATGCTGATAAAGCCTCCCACGCTCTCGTAGGCCTTGGTCTTGGGACTGAAGATGAGCTTCACCTGCTTCCAATAGTCTCCCAGCTCGTCAACAGTCTGGTTGAATCCAGCGGGGATGGCCTGCCAGAAGGTGTAGTCAACCGTCGCAAACTCATAGAAGTCGCTGATGGGGGCAAGATAGGCTCCTATCACGCCTTCCTCACCAAGGTGCATCGCGAAGGTGAGTGTATCGAAGTCGCGAATCACCTTCAAGTCGATGTCCTTACCCTTGAACTGCTTGATGGTTTTCGTGAAGTCCTGATAGTAAACCGTCTCTATGTCATTGATGCCAATGATTTGGTCGCCCACTTCCAGGCCGGCAGCCTTGGCGATACTGTTGCTCGTCATATCGGCCACCACGAAAGGCACCCTGAAGGAGATGAAACTGGGGTCTTGTGAGCTGAGCAGCTTGCTGACGGCATCGTCGGGCATGATGATGAGCGTGTCCTTGCCGTTGCGCTCCACTTCTACAGTCTTGGCTTTGTCGAGAATGATTTGCATCGAGATTTCGCTGAAGTTCTCCACATATTGTCCGTCAACGGCGAGGATTTTGTCGCCGTCGCGGAAACCCAGCTCGTAGCCGAGGCTGTCGACAGAGATACCGTATTTGTTGACTTGCTCGGTGGGCAGGTAGGTCTTGCCTTCCTTGGCGAGCAGGCCGATATAAATGACCACCGCCAACACCACATTCATGAACACGCCGGCCACCATGATAATGAAGCGTTGCCAAGCGGGCTTTGAGCGGAACTCCCAAGGTTGCAGTGGCTGCTGCATCTGTGACTTGTCCATCGATTCATCCACCATTCCGGCAATCTTGTTGTAGCCGCCCAAGGGAAACCAGCCGATGCCGTATTCCGTGCTGTCGCTGCGGCGCCAGTCGTCCTCGGGCAGCGTGCTCAGGTCGACGGGGGTGTATTTGGTCTGTTTCTTGCCGTTGGCATCGCGGTACTCGGTAGTGATGTATTTCTCCGGTTCAGGCTTGGCGAAGAACTTGAAGCGCCATTGTCCGTTCACCTTCTTGCAGCGGAAGAGCGAAAAGCCCCAGTCAAAGAAGATGTAGAACTTCTCGACACGGGTCTTGAAGGCCTTGGCGGTAATAAAGTGGCCAAACTCGTGAATCAGCACCAGAATGGAGAGGGAGAGGAAAAACTGCAATACCTTAATTAATATAGTCATAGTCGGTCGGTTGTTTTAAAAAGTGGGCAAAGATACGAATTTTCAGTTAGCGTGTGTCACTTTGAGGTTCATATAATCTGCGGGGTTGAGGGGGATGCTGTTGCGCCATAGCTCAAAGTGGAGGTGTTCCGTGTGTTCAGTCTCGCCCGACCCTCCTATGATAGCAATGGCCTCACCGGCTTTCACGTAGTCGCCTTCCTTTTTCAGCAGGGTGGCGTTGTGCTTGTAGGTGGAGAAGTAGCCGCCATCGTGCTGCAAGGCGATGCAATAACCGTTCTCGATGCTCCATGAGGCAAAGACTACGGTGCCGTCGAAGGTGGCGTTGATGATTTGGTCGCCTTCTGAGCTGATGTCGACGCCGTAATGCCCCTCGGCGGGGTTGAAGCCATTAATCACCGTACCAGTGAGCGGCACGAAGAAGTTCTTCACCGAGAGCGATGCCTTGGCGGGAGTGGTCTCATAGTCGGAGAGGTTGTACTGGTTTTGTGCCTCATATTCCGCACGCAGCAGGCTGTCCTGACGGCTCTTGTGCAACGTGATGGTATCGGTGACCCCCAGTGGCAAGGGCTTGTAAATGTCGATGCTCACCTTCGCACTGTCGGCGGCAAAATCGTAGCCTTCGACGATGCGTTTCAGGTTCTGGAAGTAGACGTCGCGTTTCTCCATCTCGCGCCTGAGTGAGTCAGCACGGAGGTTGAGCTCATACACCTGCCTGTCGAGATTCACGTCGGTGTAGCCCGGGATGTATTCACGCAAGGGGGTGAAGGCGATGATGAAGGTAGTGACGATGACCAGCAGCAACGCCAGGCCGATGATGACGAGAATGAGGTTGAGCAGGTTGAGCTTGAAGCCAAACATGGCGGCTCCCGTCTCGTCGTGCGACATCAGGAAGTCGTACTTGTGGTTCAGCTTCCTCAGCGAGAAGTTGCGGAGGCTGAGCTTTCTGGGCTTCCCGGGTATTTTATCTTGGGGCTCTTTTGACATGACTAAGATGTGTTTAAGGTATTAATAACTTGCAAAAATAGAAAAAATTGCAAAACGACACGAAAAAAGGCTGACTGCCGTCCGCAGCCAGCCTTTTGCTCGTTTCCAAATTAATAGTCTGGATTGCTTCGTTCCTCGCCATGACGCGAAGCGCGTCATAGGATTACATCATGCCGTCCATTCCGCCGCCCATGGGCATCGGAGGTGTGGGAGGCGTAGGCTCCTTGTGGTTGCTGATGACGCACTCGGTGGTCAGCAGCATACCGGCGATGGAAGCAGCGTTTTCGAGGGCCACTCTCGACACCTTCACCGGGTCGATGACACCTGTCTCCAACAGGTTCTCATACACCTCAGTACGGGCGTTGAAGCCGAAGTCGTTCTTGCCTTCCTTCACCTTGTTGACGACAACCGAACCTTCCAGACCGGCGTTCTCAACAATCTGGCGCAGAGGCTCTTCCAGAGCGCGCTTGATGATGGCGATACCCGTGGTCTCGTCCTCGTTCTCGCCCTTCAGTTTCTCGATAGCCTTGATGGCACGGATGAAACCGACACCGCCGCCGGGGATGATACCCTCTTCGATAGCAGCGCGGGTGGCGTTCAGGGCGTCCTCCACGCGGTCTTTCTTCTCCTTCATCTCGACCTCAGAGGCGGCACCCACATAGATGACTGCCACGCCACCGGCCAACTTGGCCAAACGCTCTTGCAGTTTCTCGCGGTCGTAGTCGCTCGTGGTGGTCTTGATTTGGGCCTTGATCTGGGCGGTGCGGCCTTCGATGTCCTTCTTGGCACCGTGACCGTTCACGATGGTGGTGTTGTCCTTGTTGATGCTGACCTTGTCGGCCTGACCCAGCATTTGCAGGGTGGCATCTTCAAGTTTGTAGCCCTTCTCTTCGCTGATGACGGTGCCACCAGTCAGGATGGCGATGTCTTCCAGCATTTCCTTACGACGGTCACCGAAGCCAGGAGCCTTGACGGCAGCGACTTTCAGCGAGCCACGCAGACGGTTGACGACCAAGGTAGCCAAGGCCTCGCCGTCGATGTCCTCAGCGATGATGATGAGGGCGCGACCGGTTTGCAGGGTCTGCTCGAGCACGGGCAGCAAGTCCTTCATGACGGAAATCTTCTTGTCGTAGATGAGGATGTAAGGATTCTCATACACGGCTTCCATCTTCTCGGTGTTGGTGACGAAGTAAGGCGAGATGTAGCCACGGTCAAACTGCATACCCTCGACGACATCGACGTAGGTATTAATGCCCTTGGCGTCTTCAACGGTGATGACACCTTCCTGTTTCACCTTGCCCATAGCCTCGGCAATCAGGCCGCCGATTTCGCCGTCGTTGTTGGCGGAGATGGTAGCCACTTGCTTGATCTTCTCGTTGTCGCCGTCGACCTTCACCGACATCTTCTTCAGCGAAGCGACCACAGCGGCAACAGCCTTGTCGATACCACGCTTCAGGTCGAGCGGGTTGGCACCGGCGGTGACGTTTTTCAGACCCGTGGCCACGATGCTCTGGGCCAACACGGTGGCGGTGGTGGTACCATCACCGGCGAGGTCGTTGGTCTTGGAAGCCACTTCCTTCACCAACTGGGCACCCATGTTCTCGACGGGGTCGTTGAGTTCGATTTCCTTGGCGACCGTCACACCGTCCTTGGTGATTTGGGGAGCGCCATACGACTTTTCGATGACCACGTTACGTCCCTTGGGGCCGAGGGTCACCTTCACTGCGTTGCTCAATGCATCGACGCCTTTCTTCAGGCCGTCGCGTGATTCGATATTGAAAAGAATGTCTTTTGCCATGATATTTCGATGTTTAATTGTTGACTGTTGAAATTATTTTGTAGAGACGCAATGCTTGCGTCTCATTATTTATTTATTTGCCGAGACGCATTCAATGCGTCTCTACAAGGTTAGATGATTGCTATTACGTCGCTTTCGCGCATGATCATATAGTCTTTTCCATCGAGGTGGAACTCCGTGCCGGCATATTTGCCGTAGATCACCTTGTCGCCCTCTTTCAGGGTCATTGTGTTGTCCTTGGTGCCGGGACCCACAGCCACTACGGTGCCTTGCTGGGGTTTCTCTTTGGCGGTGTCGGGGATGATGATACCGCTTGCGGTTTTCTGTTCGGCGGCAGCGGGTTCAATCACCACGCGGTCGGCCAGAGGTTTAATTGATAATTTTGCCATAGTTTGTTATGTTTAATTGTTGATTGTTGAATCGTTGAATTGTTGTCTTTGATGACGGCGCAAATCTGTCATATTTCGTGCCAAAGTGGAAAATGGCAGGCTTTTGTCAGTCGAAGTGACAAAGTGGCATTCCGAGTGCATTTTTCCGTCGTCTTTGCCGCCTATTCCCAATTAATTTCGTATCTTTGCCGCCGAAAGATGTAATGATACCATAAATTATGGCAACAGAAAAAGTGACATATTGGATAGAAATCGCTAACTACGACCTCCATACAGCCGAAGCCTTGTTCAAGACAAGACGTTGGCTCTATGTAGCCTTCATGTGCCACCAAGCCATCGAAAAAACCTTGAAAGCCTACTGGTGCGGCACACGCGAGGACGACCCGCCTTATACGCACAATCACAAGCAATTGGCTTCGGGTTGTGGGCTTTACGAGAAGATGAGTGCTGAACAACGTTGCTTCATTGAAACCATCACCAATTTCAATATCGAAGCCCGTTACCCCGAGGACAAGGATGCCCTCTATCGTCGGCTTTCCAAGCCAGCCTGTAGACAAATTATTGACAACACCAAACAATTGACACAATGGATAATAGAAGAACTCTCAGCCGCGACGAAGCACTTGAACTCGTCAGACGCTACAAGCAGGTCATAGCACCTCGCTTCGAAGTGGAGCCGAAAGTCATGATGTTTGGCTCCTACTCGAAGGGTTATGCCAACCCTGACAGCGACATCGATGTTGCCGTCATCGTCCCTACTTATGGCAAGCGCAAGTTCGACATCTCTTTGTCCCTGTGGCATGATGTCGACCAGGTGAGTTTCCTCATCGAACCCGTCCTGATGGCCGAGGACCGCTGGTGTCCCCTCTACGACGACGTCATGCGAACTGGCATCGCCGTATAACCTCCCCCACTACCCCCCTAAAAAAAGGGTTCGCACCGCCCGCCGCCACTATCATCCCCGACCGAAGAAAGAACTTGCGTCGGGCGCTGCCCATATCGTCCCCGACCGCCGCCATCCCTGCCCGCTACCGCCCGGCTCCCTGCTTGCCACCGACAGAATCCCCGCCTGCTACCGCCAGCCTCCCGACCCATTTCCACTTTTTCTGCGTTTTTCTCTATCCCCAACCCAAAAATTTTTTCCGTTTCTTTCTCCCTTTTCCCCTCCCCCCACAAAAAAAATTTTCCCCTTTTATTCCAATTAATGACATTAATTGTACACCATATTAAATAAATTCCTATTTTTGGGGGCTTATTTATAACATTTATTCACTAAAAACGAAAGGAAAAAACAACGGAAAAACAAAAGAAAAGACAACAAAAACAGACAAAAAAAACTAATGTATTCATTAACAAACACTAATTAACTCAATTATTAACCTAAACTCAATCATTATGTGTAAAAAATCACTACTAATGATGCTGCTATTGGCCCTATTCGCGCCATGGGCAGCGAATGCACAGACGACTGTGGAGATTGGAGACGGTACATCAACTCAACGTACCAATCCAATCGGTACCTACTACAACTACTCCATCACAGAGCAGCTCTACACTGCCGAGGAGATTGGAACAGCGGGAACCATTAGCAGTATCAGCTTCAATTATGCTGTTTCAACTGCTAAGGATTTCCCGATTACCGTGTACATGGCAAACGTTGATGCCGAAAACCTTTCATCAGGTATCAGCCTTGCCGATGCCGACGAGGTCTTCAGCGGAACGCTTTCCGTCTCCAGCCCTGGCTGGGCAACCATCACTCTCGATGCCCCCTTCGCCTACGATGGGACATCGAACCTGCTGATTGGTGTCATCAAGGATTATCTGTACTATTACAATGACTATACTTGGTATGTCACTACTACCGATGCCGTCATGGCCCGCTACACCCAAAGCGACTCTGCTGGCCCTTACACCACCAGCACCGTGCCTGAGAGTACATCGACTAGCCGCCCGAACATCCAGATTGTAATCACCCCCAGCAGTGGCCCCGTGTGTGAGAAGCCTACAACCCTTACGGCTTTCGACATCACCCCCAATTCAGCCTGGCTGAGCTGGGAAGGCGGCAGCACCCCTGGCGCTGGCTACAACGTCGAACTGAAGGGTGGCGATTATGCCGACTGGACACGCATCTATTCCAACGTCTCACAAGGCTGCATTCTGACCAACCTCACCCCGGGCACTTCTTACAGCGCGAGAGTACAGGTCAACTGCAGTGAGAATGAGGCAAGCGGCTGGAAGAGCGTGAACTTCACCACCGCGTGCGATGCCATCACCACCTTCCCGTGGACTGAAACCTTCGAAAGCTATGCCGCAGGTGATTTCAATGCCCCCTGCTGGGTGAATGAGCATATTTCAGGTAGTGGATCCTATATTTTTAAGATTTACACTTCCACCACTTCCGGCAACAGCACCCATCAGTTGCAACTGCCCGACATGGCCATCGGCACACTGACCAAGCTCGTGCTGCCTGAAATGAACCTGCCTGAAAACTACGAGTTCTCCATTGATATCTATCGTAGCAGCAGCACTTACAACACGAGCTATGCAGAGGAAGGTATCCGTGTGTATGCCAGCACCAACGGCGAAATCGAAGGTGCCACAGAGTTGGCCTTCATCCCGCGTCAGTATGCGGTGAGTAATGATGTTATTCCGGCAGAAGCTGCACAAGGCTGGTACACCTACGAACTGCCCATCGGCATGAGCGGCACCTGCTACATCATCCTGCGCGGCGAGAGTCAGTATTGCACGTCAACCTATATGGACAACTTCGCTGTCAAAGAGATGCCTACCTGCCTCAAGCCTACCAACTTTGCCAAAGCGAATGTGACCGCTCACACCGTTGACCTCAGCTGGACCAGCGAGGCCTCCGCTTGGGTGTTGGCTTACAAGGCTGCCAATGATGAAGACTTCACTGAAGTGAATGTCACCGAGAATCCTTACACGCTCACCGGTCTCATCCCCGAAACGGCCTACACCGTTAAGGTGAAAGCCGACTGCGGCAACGATGGCTACAGCGAATGGACCGGCGAACTGACCTTCACCACCGGCATCGCCTGCACCGCTCCTACGAATCTGGCCTCCAGCGATATCACCGCCCACGGTGCAACCATCACCTGGACTGCCGAAGAAGGTGCCATGTATCAATACGCCTTGGTAAAGACCCTCGAATATGATGTGAATAACCTCACTTGGAGCGAATCGTTTGAAGGAAATACCCAAAGCTGGAGCGACTTGAATGCCGAGACGGGCTACACCTTCGCCCTGCGTAAGGATTGCGGCGCCGAAGATGGATACAGCTCGGTCGTTACAAAGACCTTCACCACCCTTGTGGCTTGCCCGGTTCCTACCGGACTGACCGCCGCCCTTACCCCCGGCAACGGCAGCGTGGCTACCCTCAGCTGGACCAGCGATGCCTCCGAATGGGTTGTGGCTTACAAGACTGCTGCAGAGGAAAACTTCACTGAAGTGCCTGTCACTGTGAATCCTTACACCCTCACTGGCCTCACTCCCGAAACGACTTACAATGTTAAGGTGAAAGCCGTGTGCGGCGGCGATGACGGCGAAAGCCAATATAGCTCTGCCATCACCTTCACCCCCACCGACGCTTATGTGCTCACCGTGAACGACGGCACCAACACCAACGGCTATGTTCCGGTGTACGGCATGTGGGTTGACAACTATTCCAAGAGCCAGTTCATCATCCCCGCCACTGACCTCGCAGCCATGCAATGGGGCACCATCAACAAGTTGACCTTCTATGCCCAAAATGCCAGTGTCGACTGGGGCGTTGCCGAGTTTGAGGTTTACATGACTGAAGTGAGCTACACCACCTTCGATGCTGCCACCTTGGTTGACTGGGCCAATATGGACAAGGTCATGAACGCCGCCAGCCTCGGCATCAGCGGCAACGTGATGGAAGTCGCTTTGGATGCTCCTTATCAATACATGGGCGGCAACCTCTTGATTGGTATCAGGCAGGTCGAAAAAGGCACCTATGTCTCCTCCACCTGGTACGGTGTCAACCAAGAAGGAAACACCACCATCGGCGGTTATGAGAGTACAAGGAGCCTCGGCCTTTACACATTCCTGCCCAAGACCTCCTTTGCATACGAACCCGGCGAAGAGCCTGAGTGCATCAAGCCTACTGGCGTGACCGCTTCCGACGTGACCGCTCACGAAGCCACCATCTCCTGGACTTCTGATGCTACCGCTTGGCAGATTCAGCTGAACGAGGAAGAGGCCATTGACGTGACCGAAGCCACCTATACCTTCACCGGCCTCACCCCCGAGACCACCTATAGTGTTAAGGTACGCGCCAACTGCAGCGGCATCTATAGCGATTGGACCAACGCCATGAGCTTCACCACCACCATTGCCTGCCCCGCCCCCACTGAGTTGGCTGCTACCCTCATCCCCGGTGATGGCAGCATGGTCACCCTCAGCTGGACCAGCTACGCCTCCGAATGGGTTGTGGCTTACAAACCTGCCACCGATACCGTTTTCACGGAAGTGCCTGTCACTGAGAATCCCTACACCCTCACTGGCCTCACTCCCGAAACGACTTACGAGGCTAAGGTGAAAGCCGTGTGCGGCGGCGATGACGGCGAAAGCGAATGGAGCACTGCCATCAGTTTCGAACCCTCAGCAAAAATCGTCATCGGTTCTGGCACTGCCACCAGCTCCTACGTGCCCGTCACCACTTGTTATAACTACTCATTGTCGCAGCAAATCTACACTGCCGCCGAGCTCGGTGAGGCCGGTGCCATCTTAAGCATCGACTTCTACAGCACAAACGGTGCAACAAAGGCCCGTAACTTCGACATCTATATGGTCAGCACCGACAAGAGCAGCTTTGAAAGCACCACCGACTGGATTGCTGTCACTGCCAACGACCTTGTTTATAGTGCAACTAACTACACTTGGCAAACAGGCTGGAACACCTTCGAACTTGACAATCCCTTCATCTACGACGGCACCAGCAATGTGGCCATCATTGTTGACGACGAAATGGTAGTCAGCTACGAGTGCAGCGTTAATTTCCGTGTCTTTAATGCCACGAGCCAAGCTATCTATGTAAGACAAGATGGTGCAAACTATGATCCATTTAATACCTCCGCATACACAGCCACTGGTGTGTTGAACGTGAAGAACCAGATTCGTGTCCTCATCGGCGAACCGCCTGCGTGCCCGAAGCCCACTGGCCTTGCTGTCAACTACGAAGGCGGCACCTCGGCCACTTTCACTTGGACCGAGAATGGCACGGCTACCAGTTGGGATCTTCAGTATGACACCGATCCCGATTTCACGAACCCTGTCTTTGCCACAGTGAATGACACTCCGACCTATGAACTCACTGGTCTCAGTCTTGCCACTACCTACTACGTTCGCGTGAACGCTTTCTGCGATGCCCCAAGCGACTATTCCAACACCGTCAGCTTCACCACCGACTTCTGCATGCCTGAAAACATGTGCGAACTCACCTTCACCCTCACCGACAGCTACGGCGATAGCTGGAATGGCAATGCCATCCAAGTGAAGGATGTCGTGACTGGTGTAATCATTGCAACGATTGCCAACCAAGACCTTGATGGTACTACTGGTGAAGAAACACAAACCGTTGCTCTCAACGTGTGCGACGGACGCCAACTCGAATTCTCTTGGATAAGCGGTTCGTATATCGGCGAAGTTTCCTACACCGTCACCGACATCAACGGCGAAATAATTGTGGAAGGCAGCGGCTCAGGCTTTGAAACCTTCAACTACACCGTAAGCTGCGCCATCACTACCTGCCGCCGTCCCACCAACCTCGCCGTCACAGAAGTTGGCCCCCACAGCGCCATGCTGAGCTGGACCGAAAACGGCGAAGCCACCGAATGGGTTGTTGAGATTACCGATGTGCTTGGTGGTCAAATCACCGTGTGGAACGCTTCCGCCAACCCCTACACCATCGTTGGTCTGGAACCCGAAACCGACTACTCCGTGAGAGTGCGTCCCATCTGCTCCGACTTCGACGACAAGTGGAGCACTGCTATCACCTTCACCACCGACATAGCTTGCCCGAAACCTTACGACCTGACCATCACTCCGTATCCTTTCACTGCCAATGTGGAATGGAGCGGCTTTGGCGAGTCCTACACCATCGAATGGGTTGAAGCTCCCGCCACAAGAGACGGCCTCTGGCTGCAATATGACAATGGCACCCACTACACAAGCATTGGTAGCTCTACTGAAGGTTATCGTTATTGGGGTGTGAGGTATCCCGCTGAAATGCTTGAAGGCAATAACACCCTTACCAAGGTGGCTGTTATGGAGTCCTCCTATTATGTTGACACTATTCCTTATACAATCAACATCTACAGCGGTGATACCCCCGAAACAGGAACACTGGTCGGCACTGAAACCGTGAATCCTACTGGTACTCAAGGAATGCGTGAAATCACATTGTCAACCCCCGCCACTATCAATCCTTTCCAAAGCCTGTGGATTACCTTGACTGCTTATGGCACCTATATGATGCCTGCTTGCACTGTTAATAATCCCGATAACCAATGGTGGGATAATAATGCAGATGGCATTTGGACTATCATGGGTGAAGACAACACCAATCTAGCAAATTACGGTTGGATGATCCGTGGCTATGTCGAAGGCTATGATCCTACCGCATTCGACTGGAATGTCGAAACAGGCGTTACTTCGCCTTACACTATTGAAGGCCTCAATGCCGAAACGACCTATCTCCTTAGATTGAAAGCCGATTGCGGCGGTGATGGAGAGAGCGAGTATGTTTGGAGTTTGTTCACCACGCCTTCGGCCTGCGACGCTCCTGTCGAGCTTGAAGCCACCGACATTACCTACAACGCTGCCACCCTCAACTGGGTTGGCTATCAGGACAGCTACAATGTGCAATACCGCGAAGCTACGAAATATGTAACCGTTTGGGAAGACGGCTTCGAAAACGGCATCAGTGATGAATGGACCATCGTTGCAGGAGAAGGTGCCACCCATCCGGATGCCGGTATTTGGTACACCATCAATCCGATTGACGGACTGTCGTTTGAAGCCCACGGCGGAGACTACTGCGCCAGTTCATGGAGTTGGAACAACAGCGAATACCAAGCCGACAACTGGCTCATCACACCTCAACTCGACCTCCAAGGCGTACTGAAGTACTACGTAAGAACCAACGCGAGCTATCCCGACAGCTACGAAGTGCTGCTCTCCACCACGGATGCCGAAACCACGAGCTTCACCGTTACCTTGAAAGAAATGGCTGCGGCTCCTGGTAACGGAGAATGGAATGAGGTTATCATCGACCTGAGCGCCTACAATGGACAGACAGGCTACATCGCCATCCACCACGTGGACTACGACATGAACTACCTCTGCATCGACGACTTCGGTATCTATAGTGTTGTGGAAGCCACCGCATGGATTCCTGCCACTACAACCGAGCCTACCCTCGCCCTCACCGGTCTCACTCACGACACTGATTACGAATGGCAAGTGCAGGGCATCAACGCTGGCTGCGACGGTGGTTTGACCGAATGGAGCGAAATCGCTTCCTTCACCGCTGCCCCGCTGCCGACGCAGACGATTGCTTTGAATGAAGGCTGGAACTGGGTTTCCTTCGATGTTGAGATTACCCTCAACGACCTGAAGGCTGTCCTCCTCGAGGCTGTGCCCGGTACGGCTATCACCATCCGTTCGAAAACCCAGACCCACTCTTACAATCCCAGCAACGGCCGCTGGTCAGGTAGACTGACTTGGGATTTGTCCCAGATGTATCGTATCAGCGTCACCACCGATTGCGAGGTTGCAGTGCAAGGCTTCCCCGTCGACCCGGCTGAACACCCGGCCAACGTCCTTGGTAACGGCCAGTTCAACTGGATTGCCTTCCCGCTCTCCGAGAGCATGTCTCTCACCAATGCCTTTGCAGGATTTGCTGTCAACGGCGACCTCATCCGCTCAAAGAACGGCAACTCACAATATAACAGAGGCAGATGGCAGGGTTCCACATTGACCACGCTTCAACCCGGACAGGGCTACATCTACAAGTCAAGCACTTCGGCTGCCACCCGCACCCTGACCTTCCCCGGAGGCAACAGACAGACTGTGGCTCCCGAAACGGTGCAACCCCAGCCCAAACTGAGTGTGAATCCGACCATGGTGAAAATGCCGAGAACGATTGACCTGTTCCCAACGAAGAAATAATCAAACGTATAAATAAACAACACAAATTTTAAACACTATGAAAAAATTATTATTGACATTGATCGTGGCACTTGGCCTTTGCGGATCAACTTTCGCACAAGCGCCCTACGAATCAAATTGGCCAAATTTCAACGGAAATATGTACCCGGACCAGGCTGCTTTCGTTGCCGCCATTATGATTGACGGCGAAATCGTTACCGCCGAATACGAAGGCTGGGACGCTTTCGAAGTGGCCTTCTTCGTCGGTGACGAATGCAGAGGCGCTGGTGCCACTTTCCCAGGAGAATGCCATCCTGAGGCTTATTACCTGTACAATGGTTATGTTGAAGATTATGGCGACCCGTTCCCCATCCTTGACGGAACCGCTGTCTATTATGAAAATAGCGGTGAAACGGTTACCATTAAGATCTATGACCACCTGAATGGCATTCTGTATGAAAACTTCGAGGTCCTTTATAATGGCGAGCCCATTGAGATCCTCACTGGTGAAGACCACATGGAAGGCTGGGACGATCCTGAGAACCCCATCTTCCTGAGCATCACCACTGGTTCCACTCCCGCCCAAACCTTCACCAAGGACATCGCCGGCTACGGTGAGGGAGAAGGCAACTGGTATTTCATCGCCTCGCCCATTGGCACCGCCAACCCCACCGAGGTGGAGAACATGATTGACGCTGATGGCAACTACGACCTCTACGCTTTCGACCAGACCCAGCTCTACGAAGAATGGCAGAACTACAAGTCCACCAACTTCCTGCTCGAACAGGGCAAGGGCTACCTCTATGCCAGCCAAGAGGATGTCACCCTCACCTTCACCGGCATACCTGTCGAAGGCAATGAAATTACCCTCGACCTTGTCTATGACGCGAATATGCCTCTCGCAGGCTGGAACCTCGTGGGTAACCCCTTCACCGTGGATGCTTACATCGGCAAAGAGTATTACACTTTGAATGATGGAGGTACCGAAGTGATGACCGAATTTTCCACGGCTGCCATCGCTCCCATGGAAGGTGCCTTCGTCATCGCTGAAGAAGACGGAGAAACCCTGACCATCAGCACAGAACCCGTTAACGTTGTCGCAGGTGCACTCGCCCTCAACCTCAGCCAGAACCGTGGCGTCATCGACCGTACCATCGTCAACTTCGGCAAGGGCAACCTGCCTAAGTTCCAACTCAACCCGAACCACACCAAGGTCTACATCCCCATGGAGGGCAAGGACTTTGCCGTGGTGAGCAGCGAAGGCGTGGGCGAAATGCCCGTCAACTTCAAGGCTGAGAAGAACGGCATCTACACGCTGAGCCTCTCCACCAAGGAAGTCAACTTCGCTTACCTGCACCTTATTGATAATATGACCGGCAACGACGTCAACCTGCTGGAGACCCCGAGCTACAGCTTCAACGCCAAGACCACCGACTACGCCAGCCGTTTCCGCCTGGTGTTTGCCACCAGCACGAGCGTTGACGGCGACAGCTTCGGCTTCATCAACGGCATGGGCAACCTCTGCATCTTCGGTATCGATGGCGAGGCCACTGTCCAGGTCATCGACGTCCTCGGCCATGTCCTCAGCAGCGAGACCTTCAGCGGCAGCTACGAGACGAAACTCAACGTTGCCCCTGGTACTTACATGTTCCGCCTCATCCAAGGCAGCGATGTTAAGGTCCAAAAGATGGTTATTAAATAATGTGTAATCAACAAATAAAATACTACATAAGATGAAAAAACTAGCATTAACATTAGCAATCGTCCTCGGACTTGGGCTGACCACCTTCGCCAACCCCAACGGCGGCGGCGTGTTCGGTCGCGGTGAGTCGAATGACCGTACCAATACGAGCAGCACCCTGTTTGCTCCCAAACTGCCTAATCACGGACAGAACACCAACCAACCGGCTCCCCTCGGCAGTGGCATCGTTGTGCTGACTGCCCTTGGCGCAGCCTACCTCGTCGGCAAACGCCGCAAGGAGGATTAATCTCACATTAACACACACTTTTCACACTTTTCAAAAAAACCGGCAAATTTTTTGCCGGTTTTTTTCTTTTTTTGTAATTTTGCAGCGTGAATTTCAATTCGCAAGAAACAAGAACCCTACCTAAACCTTTATGAGTAAGAATCTTATAGTATTTTTGTCTCTGCTGCTCTCCATAGGTGGACTGAAAGCAGAAGAACTCACCGTAAACAACGGTACCACCACCAATCAATTCGTGCCCATATATGGCTTTTGGACCAATATGTGGACCAAGAGCCAGTTCATCATCCCTGCCACAAGCCTCACAGGACTTGTCTACAACAACGTCAACAGCATGACCTTCTACTCCCCACAAGCGAACATCAGCTGGGGCAATGCCAAGTTTGAAGTTTATATGGCTGAGGTGGACTATACCACATTCACAGATGCCACCTTGGTGGATTGGGCCTCAATGGACAAAGTCATGAATGCCGCCACCCTCTCCATTGTCAACAACCAAATGGTAGTGGTGTTCGATACCCCTTATCAATATATGGGCGGCAACCTGCTCGTCGGCATACGCCAAACTGTCCAAGGCGCGTATAACATGAGCAGGTGGTATGGCGTTTCTGCCCCGAATGCATCACTCGGCGGCTATGAATCCTACAGAGCCATCAACAAACTCAACTTCCTGCCCAAGATTACTTTCAACTACACACAGGGAGAACAACCCTCTTGCATAAAGCCCATAAGCCTCTCCGCCACCGATGTCACCGCTCACACCGCCATCCTGCATTGGGCCTCAGATGCCGATGCTTGGCAGATTTGCATCAACAATGATGAGCAAAACCTTATCGACGTGACAGAAAGACCCTACACACTGGAGGGCCTGTCGCCCGAAACATCCTATACCATCACCCTACGCGCCAACTGTGGCTACAATGGCTGCAGCGACTGGACCAACCCCATTCACTTCACCACCGACATAGCCTGTCATATGCCTACCAACCTAAGCGTTACCTTTCCTGTAGACCACCCATCTGAAGCCATCCTGAGCTGGAATGAGAACGGCGAAGCCTCGCTTTGGCAGATATGCCTCAACGACGATGAACAAAACCTGATAGAAGTGACAGAAAACCCCTATACACTTACGGGACTCATCCTCGAAACGACCTATACCGCCAAGGTGCGTGCCAACTGCGGCGGCATTGACGGCACAAGCCTATGGAGCAACACCGTGACCTTTATACCCACCGAAAAAACCGTCATCGGATCAGGCACCTACACCAACACCAATCTGCCTCTTAGCACCTTCTATAACTTTTCGTTCTCACAACAGATTTACACCGTTGCCGAACTGGGTTCATCCGGTCTCATCGAAAGTATTGAATTTTATAATGCCTCAAATAATGAATGCTCCCGTAACTTGGAACTTTATATAACCAGTACAGACAAAGATGGTTTTCACGCTACCAACGACTGGGTCACTGTTACTGAAAACGACCTCTTGTTCAGTGGCACAGTGAACTTTGCCTCAAACGCATGGACTTCCATCCCGCTCAACACATACTTCGTGTATGATGGCTTACATAATATAGTGATCACCGTAGACGACAACACGGGCTCTTATGATTATCCTTCCATGAGTTTTCTCGTCTTTACTGCATCCAGCCAGGCCATGTATTATCGACACGACAACTACAATTTTGACCCGATGGAGCCTTACACAGGTACAACTGCCAATGTCAAGAACCAACTCCGACTCGTTAAAAGTGGTTCTTCCTGTGTGAAGCCCCGCAGCTTCACCGCTGTCTCCACCACCACCAATAGTGCCACATTCCACTGGGTTTCAGATGACGATGTCTGGCAGATTTGCCTTAACGGCAACGAGGCAAACCCCATAGAAATTACCGAGAATCCCTACACCATGGAAGGCTTGACACCAGATACGGAATATACCGCCCGGATACGCACGGTCTGCGGCGACGATACCTATAGCGATTGGGCAACCTGTACCTTCGCCACCCCTTCGCTCTGCGAAGTTCCTTCCCACTTAGACACCATCGCCTTACTATGGAACCGGGCCTCCTTGGATTGGGAGGGGGTGCAAGACAGCTACAACCTGAGATACAGCGCCGCTGAACCTGTTACCCACCTCACGGATTTTGAAAATGGAATGATTCCCACCACCTGGAACAACAACGGCACCTATCCCTGGACCGTAGTATATGATACCATCAGGAATACCCATTATATCATGAGCAGCAACCAGGGCGTGCCCAATTCCGAGTCCGTCTTTTCATTCACAGCCACCTATCCCACTGACGGCACCATCGAATTCGACGGCAACTGCATGGGTGAAGGACTATCCACCTATTACGACCACTGCGACTTCTATATTGACGACACAAGACTGCTCTATGTCGGTGCCAATATCACCCCTTGGGGTCACTATAGCTTCGTTGTTCCTGCCGGCTGTCATACCTTCACTTGGTCGTACACCAAAGACTATGTGATTGATCCTACCGGCGACTACTTTGCCGTTGACAATATCGCCATGAGTTACTATAACCTTATTTGGGCACCCACCATTGAAGACATCAAGGATACCTCCTACAACCTAACGGGCCTCTCACCCAACACCACCTACTACGTGCAAGTACAAGGCATCCAAAGCGCCTGCAACGGGGGATTCACCGAATGGTGTGAGATGATTCATTTCACCACCCCCACACCACCGACCCTCACCCAAACGATAGCCTTGTCGACAGGATGGAACTATTGCTCTTTCAGTATCAATATCACTTTGGATGAATTAAAGACAGCCTTGATGAATGCGGTGGGCAACACCCCTATCACTATCAAATCCAAAACAAGCAACACCGTCTATAACGGCGTTAGATGGGTAGGGATGCTTAATTCGTTGGACTTATCCCAGATGTATGTCATCAAGGTTGATTGTGACTGCGAAATCACACTGGAAGGCACACCCGTCAACGCTGATGCGCTGCCCATCACAATTTTCTATGGATATAACTACATCGCATTCCCGTTTGATGAGACCATGCCCATCGAAAACGCTTTCAACGGTTTTGCTGTTTCTGGCGACAAGGTGTATTCCAAAAATGGCTCAGCTTTCTATAATGGCACTTCATGGAGAGGAAACCTGCAGCACCTGATGCCCGGCCAAGGTTACATCTACAAGTCAGCTGTGCCAGCAGACAGGTTGTTCACCTATCCTACAAGATAGCAGCGCACCTACCTCACACGGATGCGCTGACCTATCTTCAGTACAGTTTTCGGCTTGATGCCGTTCAGCCGGCATAGCTTCTCCACCGTGGTGCCGTTGCGCGTGGCTATCTTGCTTAAGGTGTCGCCTTTCCGCACCTTATAATATACAGCCCCTCCGCTTCCACTGCTTTTCGGCGACTTCTTGGAAGCTGCCGCCGACTGTTTGTCAGTCATGTTGTAGCGTGAGTTGATGTTGAAATAGTGCTTCTTGAGTACCAAGGTGTCGCAACGGAGCTTCCCATGCTCGAAATCAAAGACACGTTCAGGGTCGAAGGCCTGGCCCATGTAACGCGTCTCGAAGTGAAGATGGGGTCCCGTGCTGCGTCCCGTCGAGCCTCCATAGCCTATCAGCTCGCCTGCCCGCACAATGTCGCCACTGTCAACCAAATACTTCGACATGTGACCATAATAGGTCTCCAAGCCGTTGGGATGACGGATGACCAGCACGTTGCCGTAGCCGCCTGACATTTTCGACACCATAGAAACACGCACCATACCGTCGAAAGCTGCATAAATGGCATCGCCAACTTCAAGACCGATATCAATGCCCTTATGCGCCCTATGCCAACGGTACTTGTAACGCGAGGTGATAGGGCCTGTATGCGGAATGCAGTAACGGTGCAACGAGTCCACCAAAACAAGCTGCACCGAGTCGGGCAAGTCCTTCAAGGCAACATCCTGGTAGGAATGAATCTTCTCCGTTACCCAGTGGTCTGCCCCAAGGCTGTCGGGGTCGAAAGGCAGCTCTATCTCATAATAGAGCCAGGTGCCGTTGTCGAAAAGCACTACCTTGGTGAACTTGTCGCGTGTGTTGAGTGTGTCGACAGGCATGGGAATACTTTCCTCCACCATATCGCCGTCCTCGTCATCATCGTCATCCAGCGTGTCGCCAGGACAAGGCATATACACCGTGTCGTGTATCACAAAAAGGTTTTTCAGACGCTCAAAAAACTTGGGGTTGTCCTGCGCCAACGCAACGGATGCCCATATAAGACCTATAACAAGGAGTATTAGTTTTTTCATCAAGGTTCAATTTTTGGGAAAAATGAGGCGCAAAAGTACACAAAATATTCTTTGCGCAAAGGCATATTCGTCTAAATTGTCACAATTTTACGGTCAAACAGAGTGATTTTGCCAAATTGTCAGTTGTTTTCGTTTGGCACAAAGATTGACTGAAAAAGGCCGACAACAAAAATAAGAACAAATAAAAATAGGAGAACAACAGTATGTCAAAAATCATCGGTATCGATTTAGGTACAACCAACTCATGCGTGGCCGTGATGGAAGGCAACGAGCCTCAAGTCATCGCCAACAGCGAAGGCCACCGCACCACCCCGTCGGTAGTGGCATTCACCGACAACGGCGAGCGTAAGGTAGGCGAACCTGCCAAGCGTCAAGCCATCACCAACCCCTTGCGCACGGTCTATTCCATCAAGCGTTTCATGGGCGAGACCTACGACAAGGTCGGCGCTGAAATGAAGCGTGTGCCTTACAAGGTCTTGCAAGGCCCCAACAACACGCCTCGTATCGACATCGACGGCAAGCAATACACCCCGCAGGAAATCTCTGCCATGGTGCTGCAAAAGATGAAGAAGACCGCTGAGGACTTCCTCGGACAGACGGTCACCGAAGCCGTCATCACGGTGCCTGCATACTTCAACGACGCCCAGCGTCAGGCCACCAAGGAAGCTGGCGAAATCGCCGGCTTGAACGTGCGCCGTATCATCAACGAGCCTACGGCTGCTGCTTTGGCCTATGGCTTGGACAAGAAAAAGAACGATGTGAAAGTCGCTGTGTACGACCTCGGCGGCGGCACCTTCGATATCTCCATCCTTGAATTGGGCGATGGCGTGTTTGAGGTGAAGTCCACCAACGGTAACACCCACCTCGGCGGCGACGACTTCGACGAAGTCATCATCA
>CAMYYB010000037.1 GCA_947303335.1 uncultured Bacteroidales bacterium
TCGCCAACGGCCTGCGCAAGACCGAGCGCGGCATGCTCATCAAGCAGCTGCTGCAGAGCATCAAGGTCAGCGCCGACGGCAGCAAGGCCAGCCTGGGCTACGACCTCAACCTGGTGAGCAACCCCAGCTACAAACGTGCTCTGAGCCTGAGCATCACCAGCGAGAGCTCGGCCTTCGTGGCCACCTTCAGCGGCGCCGAAGCGGGTGAAGTCATCGCCAAGGCCATCCTCGTACACGACCTCGCCACCGGCAACTGGCGTCATGCCTCGGCGATGGACACCAACACGACCCTGAGCCTCGGCAAGAGCGCGAACGAGAGCGGCGACGCACTCGAGGTGTTCGCCTACGGCATCGTCCTCATGCCCAAGACCAGCGAGGGCTTCAACAACATCGGGCAGACGGGCGCCAACCAGACGGGCTACGTCATTGACCTGAACAAGGTGACTACGGGCAACTACGCCTTCTCGCCTTGCGTGAGCGCAGCCCTCAACGTGGAGGGTGACGGCACCACGAGCGGTGGCAGCGGCAACACTGGCGGCAGCGGCTCGGGCGGCAACTCGGGTGGCAACACCAACGAGCCTGAGACTGTAGCCGCACCCACCATCAGCGGCACCACGCCCTTCACCGACACGACCCAAGTGACCATCACCGGTCCGGACGATGCCCGTGTGTACTACACCACTGACGGCAGCACGCCTACTGCTGAGAGCACCCTCTACAGCGCGGCCTTCAGCCTGAGCGACACCACGACCGTCAAGGCCATCGCCATCAAGGAAGGTGTCTCGAGCTCGGTGACGACCAAGACCTTCACCAAGACCTCTGGCGGCGGCGGCAACGGCGGGGATGACCCCTTCGCTGGATGATCAACCTTCTAATCATGAAGCACCATGAACAAGAAGCGCATCATCGAGATTGTGGTGAAGATGTTAGTAGCCGCTCTCACAGCTTTCATCACTGCGATTACAACCACGAGTTATATGGGAAAGGGACCAATCTTCCTTTAGTTGACAGTTGATAGTTGACAGTTGATAGTTGACAGTTGATAGTTGACAGTTGATAGTTGGGCTGGCGGCAATGCCGCTGGCCCCTTGCCTTTGATGACCTAAAGGTCAGAAATCTTAGGAAAATCTTATAAAAAAATCCATCAAAAACAAGAGACAGAACAGGATTAATATGATGATTTTCAAAGATTTTAATTAGATTTTTGAAAGATTTGGCTACGCCGAATGCAAAGCATTTCTACACGAAGTGTATCTACAAACAAACATCACCATGAACTATACTGAAATCATCCTAAGCGTGATAACCCTCCTCAGCTCCTGCGGCTGGTTCCTCAACCACCGCAAGTACCGCCAGGAAGTGGAAAGCCTGAAGGCCGACAACCGCCAGAAGGACATGGACCTCTCGAAGATGTACGTCGACGAGTTCCGCGAAAACATCGCCGAACCCCTGCGGCTTGAAGTCAGGGACTTGCGTAACGAAGTAGACCTGTTGAGAAATGCGATACAACGTATCAACGACTGCCCTCTGTCTGCTGACTGCCCTGTGCTTGATGAGTTGCAGAGCAAGCCGACAGCTAAGGGTGAAAAGTGAGGCGATGAAAGTAGAGTGCGAGACGCACTCGTACGACAATGAGACGGTGGTGGTGGCCGTCTTCGACACCCTGCGCGAAGTGACCACCATCACCGTGCAGACCAACGAGGCCGGCGACACCCTGCGCGTGGAACGCATCACCGACCGCTCCCGAGGAGCGGTGAGAGTTCAGAGTTTAGAGTTGAGAGTTGAGAGACAGTTGAAAGTGGATAGTAGCCAGTTGAATGTGGACTCTGTCATCGATTCGATTGTGGTCAGGGCTAAGCATCCTTCTGTAGGGTACGCTCAGCCCAAAGGCTCAAAGGCCAATGCCTTCAAGTCCATTCTCGTCTGGTTGTTTTTGGTGCTCATAGCGGCAACCCTCCTGGTGCTCATCATCAAAAAAAGGTGGTGAGCACATTTTTTTACACCGAGCCGTCATGGGTAACAAGCACAACCCCGTGTTGCAGCTGTTGCAGTTGAAAAACCACAAAGAAAAGCGACCCTCGAAAGAAGGTCGCTTTTCTTGTTGGTACCGAAGGCCGGGATCGAACCGGCACGAGTGTAACCTCATCGGTTTTTGAGACCGACGCGTCTACCGATTCCGCCACTTCGGCACTGGCTCATCGCGTCAAACGCGGCTGCAAAAGTACGCAAATTTTTGATTCGCGCAAGCAACTGAACAAAATTTTCTCTTTTTGCTTGGGTCGCTTGAATAAAATCCCTACTTTTGCAGCCCGAAAAAAGCCAATCGTTAAGCCAATGTCTGGAAGATTCGTTTCTATTTTTGCCGGAAGAGCCACCAAGGAATTAGGTACAAAGATTGCCGAAGCCTATGGTGCTGAATTAGGTAAGTCGTCTGTCACCGTCTTCTCCGATGGTGAATTTCAACCCTCGTATGAAGAGAGCATCCGTGGTCGCCACGTGTTTATCGTGCAGTCCACCATGCCTTCGACTGACAACCTGATGGAGCTCCTGCTCATGATTGACGCTGCCAAGCGTGCTTCAGCCCACAAAATCATCGCTGTGATTCCTTATTTCGGCTGGGCGCGTCAGGACCGCAAGGATCAGCCCCGTGTGAGTATCGGCTCGAAGCTGGTGGCCAACCTGCTGGTCGCCGCCGGTGTCAACCGCATCATCACCCTCGACCTCCACGCCGACCAGATTCAAGGTTTCTTCGACATCCCCGTCGATGCGCTGTATGCCTCTACCCTCTTCATCGAACACATCAAGGAGATGCAGATTGAAGACCTGCTCATCGCCGCTCCCGACCTGGGTGCCTCCAAGCGCGCCTCGGCCTACGCCAAGCGTCTCGGCTGTGACCTGGCCATCTGCCACAAGCACCGTCCTCGTGCCAATGTGGTCGACAGCATGACCCTCATCGGCGACGTGAAGGACAAGAACGTCATCATCATCGATGACATCATCGACACCGCCGGCACCATCGTCAAAGCCGGACAACTGATGATGGACAACGGAGCCAAGAGCGTCCGCGCCTTTGCCACACATGCTGTGTGCAGCGGCCCTGCTATGGAACGTTTGGACAAATCGGTGTTCACCGAGGTGGTCGTCACTGACAGCATCCCGTTGCCCGCCAATGCCTCCAAAAAAATCAGAGTAGTAAGTACAGCAGCCCTGTTTGCCGACGTCATCCACCGTGTGGAATCGTACGAAAGCATCAGTTCGCTGTTCAAATAATCAACAATTCATTAATTAATCAACAATTCAACACAATGAAAACAGTATCATTGAGCGGTTCTCTTCGCGAGAACGTAGGGAAAAAGGATACTAAAGCCCTTCGCAAGGCTGAGATGGTTCCTTGCGTGATGTACGGCAACGGTGAGGAGCAAGTGCACTTCGCCACCCCTGCCAAGAACTTCAAGAAAATCCTCTTCACCCCTGAGACTTACGTCATCGACTTCGATGTCAACGGCAAGGTCTACAAGACCATTCTTCAAGACATCCAGTATCATCCCGTCACCGACGAGGTGCTGCATGCCGACTTCTTCATCGTGAAGGAAGACAAGCCCGTCACCGTCAACCTGCCTGTGACCCTCGAAGGTTCAGCAGCCGGTGTGATGCGTGGTGGTAAGCTGAAGAAGGGCGTCCGCAAGGTGAAGGTCTGCGGTCTCCTCAAAGACCTGCCGGACTACATCGTCGTCAACATCAGCAACCTGAACATCAACGAAGCCATCAAGGTAAAGGATCTCAACATTGAGAACGTCACTCCCGTCACTCCTGGCTACACCGTCATCGCCGCCGTCAATATGGCCCGTGGCGCACAGGTGTCGGCTGAGGAAGGTGAAGCCTAAGGCTGAGTATACCCATATGGAAAAAGCCGTCTTCGGGCGGCTTTTTTTAGTTGACAGTTGATAGTTGAAAGTTGATAGTTGGCAGTTGATAGTTGAAAGTTGAAAGTTTATAGTTAGAGTTATGAAATATCTGATAGCGTGTTTGGGAAATATCGGTGTTGAATACGACGAGACGCGACATAACATCGGATTCAAGATTGCCGACCGTCTGGCCAAAGATCTTGAAGCGACTTTCACCACGGGACGCCTTGCCCAGGTGGCCGAGATGCGCTTCAAAGGCAAGACCCTCGTCGTCATCAAGCCCACCACCTACATGAACCTGAGCGGACGGGCCGTGAGGTATTGGCTCGACCAGGAGAAGATTCCGATAGAGAACCTGCTGGTGGTCAACGACGACATCGCCCTGCCTTTAGGTGCTCTGCGCCTCCGCAAACAAGGTGCCGACGGTGGACACAACGGCCTGACCGACATCATCGAGAAACTTGGCACCAACGTCTTCTGTCGCCTGCGTTTCGGTACCGGTGCCGACTTTGCCCAAGGCCATCAGATTGACTTCGTCCTTGGCAAATGGAAACCCTCAGAGGAACCCATCGTCAACGAAAGGGCTGACCTCGCCGTCGAAATCATCAAGAGCTTCGTCACCCAAGGCCCCGACCGCACCATGAACCAGTACAATAAGAAATAAGTACCGGCGATACACCTTTACAAAAAACCAACCCACATGAAACGCATCGACCGCATCACCCATTATGAGGCCCTGTTCGACAAGAGTCAAGAGACTGTCCACCGCCTCAATCAGGCACTCGAAGACTTCGCCGCCCTGCAAGCCGACCTCGACGAATTAGAAGCCTACTACACCTCAGCTCAATGGAGGAAAGACTACGAGGCCGACGAGGCAGGCAAACTGCCCCAAGACCTCAAACGCGGGGTACTCAGCGAGGATGGACTCTGGAGCCTTTTAGAGGACTGCCATCAATTGAAGGAGCGGATGAAAGCCATTAATGAAGACTGAAACAGATGATGAAGATACTCCATACCGCTGATTTACACATCGGTCAGATTCTGTACCAGAACTATGACCGCTGCGATGAACACCTGCATTTCTTCCGGCAGCTGACCCAATGGTGCAAAGAGGAGCAGCCCGACGCTTTATTAGTCAGCGGCGACGTGTTCGACATCCAGCAACCCTCGACAGCAACAAAGAAACTGTTCAACGACCAGTTTGTCCAGCTCCAGAAAACGCTGCCCAAGATGCACATCGTCATCACCGCCGGCAACCATGATTCGGCCTCACGCCTTCATGCCGACCAAGCCGTGTGGACCTTTTCCAACACCCATATCGTGGGTCTGGCCCCATCGTTGACCCTCGAGGGCGATGGCTGGCAAGATGACTATATCATCGAGCTTCCCCAAGGTTTCATCATTGCGATGCCTTATATGCAAGGAGACCGCGCACAACAGCTCCAGTCGGTACTCGACCGAGTGGCCATTCGCAACAAAGAAAACAAGCCCGTCGTCATGATGGGTCACCTCGCCGTAAGCGGCTCAGATACCACGGGGCACGACTTTGAGATAGGTAGCCTCAAGACACAAGAGGTCGCCCATCTCGGCACAGGCTACGACTACCTCGCCCTCGGACACATCCACAAGCCACAAACTCTCGGACATCCTGAGGACAATATGAACTTTGATGCCCTCACCTACCCCGCTCCTGTCATCCGCTATTCGGGCAGTGCCCTTCATGTCAGTTGCGACGAAGCCTATCCCCATACCGTCAGCGTAGTGGAAATCGATAGATATGAAGGTCAAGTCACCCTGCGCCAGCTGCGCATTGACGAGTTGCGCCATTTCTACACCTTGCCTGAGACACAAGACAAAGCCTATACTGACGAGCAGCAAGCCCTTGAGGGCATCGAGGCATTCTGCCAGAAAGTCGGCAAAGGCTACATCCGCCTGCGGGTCGACTACAGCACCGACCTTTCCTCCAACTTCGACCAGAAGGTGTATGACCTGCTGGAACACTACGGCAACGAGGTGAGATACAACCCAAAAGTCATCTGGACTGGAGAACCCAAGACCAACCTCAACGACATCAAGAAGCCCGTCTTCGAGGTGGCCGAACTACAGCAGATGACTGACCCTGTAGAATTCATCGAAAAGACCAGAGAGCAATATCCTAAACTCGACTTCTCGACCCTACGCGAAGCCTTCAAGGAAATCGAAGCCGAAATCACACGAACCAAAGAAGAAGAGGCTGCCAAGAAGAAATGAAAATCAAGGAACTCCATATCAGAAACATCGCCTCCATCGAGAAAGCCGACATCGACTTTGAGAACGACCTGAACGAGGCCTATACCGACGCTCCTGCCCCTGTTTTCCTCATCACGGGCGACACCGGTGCCGGCAAATCCATCATCCTCGATGCCATCTCGATGGCTCTCTATAAGACTACCCCACGCCTATCGGGAGTGAGCAACGCCTTACATAACGAGTTCACCAACTCGTCAGGAGAGTCCATCCGTGTGGCCAGCATACAGCAGTACACCCGATTGGGTATCGCCCCTTCTGACCACAGCTACAGCGAAGTGGTCTTTGAAGGCAATGACGGCAAAACCTACATCGCCAAACTCGCCCTTGGCATCTACAGAGGCAAGAAGAACGCCGAAGGGAAATACCCCCTCAAATACAACAGACCCGAATGGTCGCTCACGGTGGAAGGCCACAGCTACAGCAAAGACAGCGACATCAACGCACACATACAAGAAGCTGTCGGCTTGTCGTTTGAGCAATTCAGCCGCATGGCTATGCTGGCCCAGGGGCAGTTCGCCTCCTTCCTCACCGGCGACAAGAAAGAGCGCGAGTCCATCCTTGAAAAACTGACCAATACCGAGCAATTCACCGCCTACGGCACCGCTATCTCCAACCTGTTCAAGAAAGCCAAAGATAGCGTTGTAACTTGCTCAAAAATCTACGAAACCGAATGCCAGCATACCCTTCCCGAAGAGGAAGTGACCCGACTGCAACAAGAAAAGCTGGAAAAGGGAAAGCAGAAGGAACAACTCGACGAAAGCATCAAAAGCCTCGCGAAGCAACTCTCCCAGCTCAACCTCATTGAGACCAACCACAAAACCATCCAGGAAGCCCAACAGCAGCTTACTGACCCGCACGGACTGCGAGCCACTTTCGCCACCCTTGCCGCCGACCTCGTTGAAAAAGAGCAACAACTCGACGCACTCAACAAAAGCATCGAAGCCAACACCCAATGGCTTGAGGCCCGCAAAGCACAGGACGAGCTGTACAGCAAATCAGGCGAATATCTCCTGCACTTAGACCAATACAAGGAAAAAAACGAAGAGATCAGACAACTGTCTGAGAAGAAGAAGGCCGCAGAGGACCAGATAGAAACACTGAAGACAGCCCTAACTGCTGCCGACACCCAAGCCAAGCAGGCCAAACAAGCCGTTGACAACAAGCAGAAGGAGATTGACAGCAAGACCCAGGAACGCGAAGCGCTGAAACCCGCCGAAATCAACCGCAAACTGGATGCCCTCCGCAACGAGAAAGCCCAACTCGAACAGCTGCAAACCGACATACAACAATACAACACCAAATACAAAGACCATAAAGCCCTCCTTGCCGAAATCGAGGCCGACAACAATCAACTGACGGAGCTGCAAGAAGCCTTGAAGCAAAAAGAGAACACCTTCGCCACCAGCAAGGAAGCCTACGAGCGCTCCAACTCGCAGTTTGTCACCATGAGCAGCAGCATCGAGGAAACGATGGTCACCCTGAGACAACGCCTCATCGATGAACACGCCGCCACCTGCCCCCTCTGCGGACAAGGTATCACGCATGAGCTGCTCACCACCGACGACTTCCAGCACATCATTGCCCCCCTCGAAGAAGAGAAAAAACGTTGCAAAAAAGCAATGGATGATGCTGAGAAGGACTACAAGCAAGCCCATACCGCCTGCGACTCACTCAAAGGCACTATCGAGACCAAAAACAGGCAAGCCAACAAGCAAAAAGAGGACAACAAGAAGGAGCACCAGCGCATTGTCAACATCGCTAACCAACTACAATTAGACCCAGCCAACCAACTTCCCCAACGCATCGAAGAGCGGTTGGAAAAGAACAAGGCAGAAACCGAGTCGCTGACCCAAGCCTCACAGAAAGCCGAAGAGCTACAGAAAGACATCAACCGACTGAACGGCGAGAAAGACACATTGGTAGCCACCCAACACAAGACAGACAAGGCCAAAGAGAAAGCGATGTCGGATGTGGAGAACAACCAGAAGACCATAAGCGAATGCGGCAAAGACATAGAAACTGCCGAATCCAACAAGGCCGTATTACGTGAAAAGCTTTCAACCGCGCTGCAACCCGTCTATCCCGACTGGATTCACGAAATAGAGGCCACCAAGACCCAACTCGAGCAAGCAGCAGCGGAATATACCAAAATAAAAAACCGTCGCGACGAACTGAGCACCAAAGCCCAGAAAGGAAAAATCTGGCTCGACGGTATCCGCAACACCAAAAAGAGCATCCTCGAAAAGATGCCCGACTGGAACACGAAACACCCCTTCACCACCCCTAAGCCAGAAGACATCGCCAAAGGCTGGAACGAACTGTTGAACAGCATCACCCGTCAGCGCACTACCATCGACAACGCCCAAAAGACCATCCAAGAAGCCCTCAATGCGCTGAAAGTGGAGAAAGAGAAAGACCTACCTGAGAAGTCTGCACTCGAAGCACAGCAAAAGGAATTAGAATTGGCCAAAGAGACACTGGTGGAACGTTTGGGCTCCATCCAAAGCCAATTGGACGACAACACCCGCAACCAAACCCAAGCCGTTCAAGCTCAGAAGGCGCTGGAAAAGGCGCAAGAGAGCCTTAGAAAATGGGAAATCCTCAACACCTACTTTGGCGGCACCCGCTTCCGCACGCTGGTGCAGACCTACGTGCTACGTCCTCTGCTCAACAACGCCAATCTCTACCTGAAACAAATCACCCCGCGCTATCTCCTCACTTGCAGCGAAGAAAACGAGCAGCTCTCCATCCTGGTACTCGACAACGACAACAAGCGTCAGGTGCGTAGTGCCACCCTTCTCTCTGGTGGTGAACGCTTTATGGTCTCGCTGGCGCTCTCGTTGGCGCTCTCCTCGCTCAACCGTCCTGATATGAATGTCAACATCCTGTTTATCGACGAAGGTTTCGGTACCCTCGATGAGAAAAGCCTCGATTCGGTGATGGAGACCTTGGGAAAACTGCAAGAGATTGCCGGACTGAAAGAACGTCGTGTAGGCATCATCTCTCACCGCACCGAACTGGAAGAACGCCTGCCCGTCCAGATAAAGGTGGAGAAAAGAGGCGAAGGGCGCAGTCAGGTGACGATAACGAACGGTTAACGCTTCAGCACAAACTCCAACGTACCGCCGTCCATGATTTGCTGATGGGTAATCGTGTAGTCCTTAACAGGTTTCCCGTTCAGCTTCACGCTTTTCACGTGAATGCGGTCAGCCGTCTTGTTGGGCGCCAATATCACGAAATCTTTGCCATTTTCAAGATGCAAGGTCGCTTTGGTGAATAAAGGCGTTCCTATCACGTATTCCGCCGCCCCTGCGTGGAAGGGATAAAAGCCCAATGAAGAGAAGATATACCAAGCCGACATCTGTCCGCAGTCGTCGTTGCCTGCATAGCCGCAAGGGGTAGCACGATAAAACTCTGAACGTACCTGCTCAACTAATTCCTGAGTCCGCTCCGGTTTGCCCGCAAAGTTATACAGATACACAGTATGATGACTGGGCTCGTTCCCGTGGGCATATTGTCCGATGAAACCACTCGCGTTGCCATTAATCTCACCACTCGTGGCGTTCAGGCTGAAGTTCTCGTCCAGCTTCCTCAAGAAACCTTTGGTTCCTCCAAAGAGGGCGATTAATCCATGCGGGTCTTGAGGCACAAACCACATATACTGCCAGGCGTTGCCCTCTACAAAGCAAGGTTGCTCATACGACAAAGGGTCGAAGCCCGCTATCCAGTTACCCTTCTCGTCCTTTGGACGGAAGAAGCCCGTTGCGGGGTCGAAGAGGTTCTTGTAGAACATACTGCGGCGATAGAAACGCTCATAGTCTTCTGTCTTTCCGAGTTTCTTGGCCACCAGAGCCACACAGGCATCATCAAAGCTCTGCTCCATCGTGATGCTGACACTCTCGTTCTGCAGGGTCTGAGGCAGATAGCCGTATTGTTCCCAAATCTCGAAAGGCGAGTTGAAATGGCTCCTTGTGCTGCTCTCCACCATCGCCTGATAAGCCTCCTCTACATTAATACCTGGAATCTCGGCAAGAATGGCATCCGCCAACACAGGTATAGCGTGGTTACCAATCATGCAGTAGTTGTCCTGTCCCCAAAGGTCCCAGATGGGCAGATAGCCGTAGGTCTGATGGTGCAACACCATATCTCTTACAAACTGAGCGGCGACATCAGGAGCGATTAATGTATACAGCGGATGCGCAGCGCGGAAAGTATCCCACAGGCTGAAAGTGCTGTGATACGTCTGTCCCGCAGGCATCTGCTTAATTTCAAAATTGGTAGTCATATAGCGACCATCCACATCGCTCATCGTATTGGGCTGCATCAGCACGTGATAGAGACCCGTATAGAAGATGGTCTTCTGCTCATCCGTACCTTCCACATCGATACGACTCAGTTCACGTTGCCACACATCGTGGGCGGCTTGAACATATTCGTCAAAGTTCCAGCTTTGGGCTTCCGCCAGCATATTTTTGTGAGCCCCCTCATTATCCACAGGCGAGATGGCTACTTTCACCATTAATTCTCGGTTGTCTTTAGAGTCGAAGCTCAAAGCCGCACGTAGTGTTCTGCCGTTGACCACATCGCTATTGCCGACATTCAGTCCGCCGTTCATCAACAAATGCTGCTTAAACGGCTTCGAGAACTCGGCGCGGAAATACACCTTGCGCATCTTGGCCCAGCCGCAGACGACGCGATAACCTTCGATGGTGTGGTCGTCAACAAGACGGATTTGAGCCTGAATAATATCGTAATAACGGCGGCCAGAGTAATAGGCATCGCCGCGATAAGTCATTCTGTCGAGGTCGAGGACAACGGTCTGGGGCTGTCCTTTGGGGAAAGTATAACGATGAATGCCCGTCCTGATGGTGGCTGAAAGTTCCACATTCACGCCGCTCTCCTGCAATAGCACCTGATAATACCCGGGGCGAGCCGACTCCTTATCGTGACTGTAATGCTGTCCAAAATCGGCGGCTTTCAGCTGTTCCGAGGTCACAATTGCACACGTAGGCATCAGGCTCACATCAATGAGGTCGGTACAGCCCGTACCACTGAGGTGGGTATGGGTAAAGCCATAGATGATGTCTTTGTTGTAATCGTAACCCGAGCAGGGGTCCCAAGTCACCATCTGTTCCGTTTCAGGACTCAGCTGTACCATCCCCTGCGGCATCGTGGCCCCGGGGAAGGTGCTGCCACTAAGGGCTCCCGTTTCGTCGGTCTGTGTCCCGATGAAGGGATTCACGTATTGCGTATAGTCGTTAGTGCTTTGTGCGTTCAGAAACAGCGGCAGCAGCATAAAGGCCGCCAGAATGGACTTGACAGGTTTCATATTCATCGTTGTTTAGGTTTTCATTCCTTCACCAGTTTCATCGTCACCGTGCCTCCCTCGCTGGTGATTTGTGCCATATACACCCCTTGGGCTGAGCCACTGAGGTCAAGTTCAGCGCGTCCTTCGTGCAGGAGAGCCGAAGCCACCTTTCTTCCGAACAGGTCGAAGACGTTCACCTCACCTTCAGAAACCGCTGCCTCGATGGTGACACAGCCCGAGGTGGGATTGGGGCTTACGCTGACAGCAAAGGCAGCCACCTCGTTGACCCCATCATCGGTATAGTTGCCCACCCAAACGTCGTCGACATACACACCGTTAGCATCATTGGCCTTTCCCTTAAAGGCGATATAATAGGAGGACGAAGCTTCAGGCAGGTCAAGATAGACTGAATCCCATGTGTCCAAGACGTCGGTGTGCTCCCAAAGGAGATGCCAATAGTCGTCCAACGAGGTGGCGTACCAAACCGAAAGCTCGTCTGCGTTGTTACTGTAGCCATGCGGCTCCTTGTGCTTGAAGGTGAGGATGGGTTTGGTGACGGAGGTGAGGTCCAGCGGAGGCGAAACCAGCATAGCCTCTCCGCCGAGCCAGATGAAGAAAGCCGTATTGTTGAGAATGAGATATCCCGGGTCAATCACCCAGTCGTCTTCTCCCGAGATAATCTGGCTCTGCCAGCACACAAAGACATCAGAGGCCTCAAAATCATCGAAATAAGGCTGTTCGTCGGTGACGGTAATCACATCGCACAAGGAAGTGAACGTATGCGGATACGACCATTCCGACTCTAACCCCTCGCCGCAGTTGGCCTTCACGAGAACGGTGTATTCGGTGTTGGGTTCCAAATTCTCCATCAGGTAAGGCTGGGTGGTCACGGTGGTCTGGTGCCCATTCAGGTCAATCGTCCAACTCTCCTCGTTGCCTGCCGTCGTCCAGCTGAACAGAGCAGAGAAAGCTGTGACCTCAGAGGCCGTCAGACCCATAGGACGAGCGCAGCCTCCAGCAGAGACAATTTCGATATCGTCAACGAAGATATAGTAACCGCCATTGCTGTATCCCAGAAACGAGACCTGGAAAGTCGCAGACAAGTCATCAATGTTGAATGATGCACTGTAGGTGTTCGTCCAGTCGCTTAGGCTATAGCTACCGAGTTGGTGCCAGCTGTCGGTGGGCGAAGTGCGGTAACTCACTTCAAGCACATCAGGGTCGTATAGGGCCATCATCGCGTAGCCGAAGCTGAAGGTGATACTGTTGCTGCCTGTCAGGTCAAAGGTAGGTGAAACCAGTCGGGCTTCTTCGCCAGGATTGGCATTCTGGAAGGCCACCACATTGCTGCCTGTGCCCGTCATCACCGCCCAGGTGGCGTTGCCCGTCATATCCACCGTCCAGCACTCCATCTCGCCCGAATCAAAGCCTTCGGTGTAGGATTCGCCTGGGGCGATAGGGATGGTGCATTGCGCAGTCGCGGTAGCGATAGAAAAGAAAGCCATCATAGTGGCAAATAATACTTTTGTGAAGTAGTGCTTGTTTTTCATTGTAATTGTATTAAGATGGTTTACTGCGCAAAAATAGTAAGAAATCCGTATCGAGGATTACCCTTTTATTCCAAAGTAGTATTGCCCTTTACCAATCGTTGCTTTACCGTACTGGATATGGTTTCCACGACAATGATGGTAGCAAGCCATACACATTATACAATTGCCCATCCATACGGGTTCCCCTTGCGGCATTTTGATGTTTTCCATGGGACAAACATCTTGGCATCGCCCACAGGAAGTACATTTATCATCAACGTGATACTTGCTGTCGTCAGTGGCGAAACGGTTGAAGCCTGGATTCACCAAATAAGTCTTCAACCAGGGCAGACTACCTTTGACAATTTCAGAAAAACATTCTTTGTCAATCAGTCGTGGAATGTTGCGCATCAAAATGTCATCTGCTCTGTCAATTTTCAGTTGGGCGTTCTCTTTAGTGTCGAGCTTGAAGCCCGCCATCCCGATGTAAGTCTCAGGCATCTGTACGCTGAAACAGGCCGAAAGCTGCCAGCCTTTTGCTTCCACCGCCTTGCGGAAGACCTTCTCCGTATGGCCGCAGTTGTCGCCACAGGTACAGGCGAAGTAGACGTAAGGAGCCAAGGTCCCTGAGCCCGTTGAAGGGGCGACCTTAACGCTCACCTTCTCCACAAAATCCATCACCAGTTTCGGTGCCGCCCAGGAATAGATGGGGAACACGAAGCCCAACCGTTCACCTTCGGCCAAAGTATAGTCATATTGGTTTCCGCGAGCCGCCTCTGGGATAAAAACCAAAGTATCGTTGAGACCGGCGGCGATGGTCTCTGCTACATGTTTGCTGTTGCCGCAACCGGAAAAGTAGAATATCATAACGTTTGTATTTTATACCGCAAAAGTAAGACTATTCTGCGAATAATTAGCAGTTTTGCGAATTATGTCAACCAAAATCAGGAAAAGACATTTTTGGGTGTCAAAGTGTCAAAGTGTCAAAGTGTCAAAGTGTCAAACTCAATTCGGATTTCCGAAAACGGCTCACTATATAAAAATAATTAATTATTTCTATATAGTGGACCCTTTGACACTCTCGAAAACAACTTTGACACCATGACACCGTGACACCCGCCGAAACTTTTTTCATTTCCCACGAAAAAAGTCCCCAAAAAATTTGAAAACCGCAATGGGCTTGACTTACCTTTGCACCGTCAAACGACAACGAGACCCCTCACGCTTGACGCCGTTCTTTGAAATCATGAGCCAAAAACCGAAATTTCCAACTCCTATGTAAGTCCTACCTAACTCCTACTTTAAGCCTACCCAAAAAGACCACCAAAATCCGAGTCTGCTACAGTTGCTACAGTTGCTACAGTTAAAAATACAGAGAGAAGGGACAAAAAGTTGAAGGATTTTCCAGAATGATGAGGGAGGCTTGGGGAAAATTTGCTAATATTGCAGTTTAAAAATGGCCATGTTATGGACAAGTCGATAAATATTTTGGATAAGGATTATATTCAGTGGATTAAGGAGTTGAGCAACCGTTACCGCAGAAGCCAAATCAAGGCGGCGGTAAAGGTGAACGAAGAGATGTTGCGGTTCTATTGGGAACTGGGTAAAGACATTGTGGAAATGCACATTGAGGAACGATGGGGAGAAAGTGTTATAGATCATTTGGTGATAGACCTGAAACAAGAGATTCCCAATATTTCTGGAATAAGCCGTCGCAATGTGTATTATTGCAAACAACTGTATCTCCTTTATAACCAGTATGTTGAAATTATGCCACAGGTTGTGGCACAATTAGATGAGAATAAAACAGTCCCCGCTTCAGTTAGTGAGAAATCATCAGGACATATGCCACAAGTTGTGGCACAAATACCTAGTGAAATAGCAACAAGCATTTCTAATGATATTTTTTCTGTCCCTTGGGGACATCATCGGTATATTATTGACAAAGTCAAAGGCGATACCGAAAAAGCCCTTTTCTTTGTCCACCAAACCGTTGAAAACGGTTGGAGCAGAAATATGTTGCTCAACTTTCTCGACACTGACCTCTATGAGCGGCAAGGCAAGGCATTGACCAATTTCAACAGGACACTTCCAGAAGAAACCAGCGACTTAGCACAGGAATTGACCAAAGACCCTTACGACTTTGCTTTCACGGGAATTACGGGGCGTTACAACGAGCGTTTGTTGAAGGATGCCTTGTTGGACAATATTACCCGATTCTTGGTGGAACTTGGGACGGGATTTGCATACGTAGGCAAGGAATATCGTTTGCAAGTGGGTGAGCGGGAACAGTTTATCGACTTGCTGTTCTATAACCTGAATCTGTCTTGTTATGTGGTCGTTGAGGTGAAAATCGGGAAGTTCGAGTTTGCCGATGTGGGGCAATTGGGTGGCTATGTCGTTTCGTGCAATCATATTCTCCGCAAGGAGGGGCGAGACAATCCCACCATTGGCTTGCTCATCTGCAAAGAGAAGGACCGTATTCAAGCCCAATATGCCTTAGAATCAAGCAGCCAACCCCTTGGCATTTCAGAATACGAGTTGGAGAAGTTCTATCCCGAAAAGCTGGAAGGCACAATACCCACCATTAAGGAGATTGAAGAGAAGTTGAAAGATTTTCCAGAGTGATGAGAATGGTTTGAGATTTGAGGGACAAAATCGACACTTCATTGTTGATGAACTGTTGTGATGTTTTTCAGAGGTAGTGAACGGTGAACATGGTGAACCGCCCTGTCTTCGGATTGCAATAGACTGGTTGACGAGAGTCTTATTTGAAAAAAGAAATTCGTACTGATTTCTTTATTAATTAATAGTAGCCCATCCTACACGCTGGAGTTCACCGTTCACCCAGTTCACCATCGGGCGAAAGACGGATTTTTCAACTCTAACCTAAGTCTAACCTAACTCTAACTTTACGCTAACCCAAAAAAGGCTCCCAAAATCCGCGTCTGTTGCAGTTGTTGCACTTAAAATCACAGCGGGAAAAGTTGAAATTTTCCGAAACGATGGATATGATTAGGTAATATTTGTTACCTTTGCAGGGTTGAATTGCTTCAATTATATGGCTAAAAAGAAGAAAACGGAAATTGTAGAGATTGTCGAAAAAAGCGACAAGCCTGCCGCTGTTTCTGAGATAGAGAACATGATTTTCTCATTGAGAGGTACACAAGTGATGTTAGACAGTGACCTTGCCATGCTTTATGGCATAGAAACGAGGGTTTTGAACCAAGCTGTAAAACGTAATGTGGATCGTTTCCCCGATGATTTCATGTTCCGTTTAACCACAAACGAATACAAAAACTTGAAATCACAAATTGTGACATCAAGTTCTCAACTCTTGAAATCACAGATTGTGACATCAAGTGAAATCATTGAGGCCAATAATTCCGATTCAGGCTGGGGCGGCACACGAAAATTGCCATACGTTTTTACTGAAAACGGCATTGCGATGTTAAGTAGTGTTTTACGCTCGCCTGTTGCTATTGAAGTAAACATTCGTATAATGAGGGCTTTCACGGCCATGCGTCACCTCATGGCATCCAATGTGATGGTTTTTCAGCGGTTAGAGGTAATCGAGCACCACCAATTGGAACTATCCGCTCGCCAAACGGACACCGAACAAAGAATCGAAGAGGTCTTCAAACGTTTGGACAATGGCAATGTTCAACCATCGCAAGGCATCTTCTTCGATGGCCAAATATTCGATGCCTACACTTTCGTTAGCGACCTTATCCGAAGCGCAAAGAAACGCATCGTTTTGTTCGACAACTATGTGGACGACTCGGTTCTAGCCATGCTTGACAAACGGGCTGATGGTGTAAGCGCACAGATTTATACACGCACCCTAACAACGCAACTCATGCTTGACCTGCAACGCCACAACGCACAATATGCTCCCATTGCCATCAACGAATTCCAAAATGCCCACGACCGTTTCCTTTGCATTGACGACACCGTCTATCATATCGGCGCATCGCTGAAGGATTTGGGGAAGAAATGGTTTGCGTTTAGCCGAATGGAAACTAGCACCAATATTTTATTGCAGAAAATGTAATTGATGGAATTAGAAAAGCTATTATAAATTATCAAACGCTCCATGATTCAACCCATATAGTTCGGGCAAATATTTCTCATTAATATATCGTTCCAATTCACCACTTTCAATAACCTCAAACACTTTTGCTTTAGCATCATCAAGGGTTTTATATTCTTTTTTACTATTTAAATCAATCCATCGCCCTGTTAATAAACAATCCGAAGGTGTATGGAAAAATGAAATAGTAACTTTACAGCATCTATCATACTTTCGTATTTTAACTTTGTACTCGTCCTGTTTCAAACAATATAGAATGTAACCGTATTTTGTATCTTTAGATTTCCATCTCGTCGACCCTATAAACCTTTTCAATCTACTTGCATATCGTTTTCTTTCTTTTTCAATCTTTGAAGCCACTTCTGTCATTGTTAACTTATCGGCACATATAGCGCCAACTGTCAATTCGCCCCATATAGGATGATACAAATAATGCTCGTGCCTAATATCAGTATGGCAATATTCACATTCTCCAATTAAATCTCCTAAATCGTCAGAACCAAGATATTCCCATCCTGACGATGGCATAATCTTATCATGCTTTTCAGCATGACAACGTTTACACAATGTAATAAGATAATCATCAGGACATTCCCAAACTCTATTACCATCAACATATTCTAAATGATGAACTTGTAAGTCTTTCTCCTTTTTTTGATTTCCGCAATGAGCACAACAGTAATTATCTCTTTGTAGAATACGCAATCGTTTTTCTTTCCAATAATTCGTTTGATATTCTTGTATTTGTTTCTTGGATAGTCCCATATTGTCCAAACCTTATTAACTCTTGCAAAAATAGTCAAATTTTTGTTTTCAATCAGTGTCATTTAATAGTATTTGCTTATTTTTGCCGAATAAAATCATATAGTATCATGTGTAATCGTAGAACAACTCTAATTGCAATTTTACTGACGGTCATAGTGACTATTACAGGATGCAAGAAAACGGATGATCCAAGTAATGGTGGCAATAACAACACACCTACGACAGAAGGGGTTTATCTTGGCATCATAGGCTTCAATGAAAGCCTGTTCCAGAAACCAATTTGTTTACTTAACAGTGACACAAAAGAAGCCTTCAAAAATTTCATCGATGATCTTGCTGTTGACAAAGGCACAGGCCTCTATTATGCAGATTATATGGCATTAAAAAAATTGAAATCCTATGTAGAGCCTCCACAACTTAAAAATGTCGCTTTGGTAACTTTCACAGATGGACTTGATAATGTTTCAACCAGTAACAGTGAAATGGATCCAGAAGGGTATGGGAGCATTTCTGCCTACCGCACTGCCCTTCATGACAAAATCATGAACGAAACTATACACGGTTTCAATGTTACAGCCTACACTATCGGCTTGCGTGGTCAGGATGTTTCTGATGAACAAGAATTTAGAGCAAACCTAAACATGCTTGCAAGCACTCCAAACAACGTGTTTGAAGTAACCAATATGAATGAAGCTTTACAGCGTTTTTCTGATATTGCAGATGCTCTCTATTCAATTACCGTTACCACAAAATTGAAAATAGAAGTTCCTGGCGGTTATGATGAAGACCAAGTTATCCGTTTCACTTTCGATAATATCTCTGATGGCGGTAATTCCATCAAATATATTGAAGGCACATATAAACGTACCAATAATGCCCGATTGCTTGAAAACATAACCTATCATGGTTTGTCAGAAGGTGCGACTTCAATAACTTCCATTTCTCAATCTGGTGCATATTATTGGTTTGAATTTGAAAACCTAACACACCAAAATGGCAATCCAATATCCCAATCCGACATCAACCATCTTCAATTGTGGAAAAAACAAGGCTCAGGGTGGCAACGTGATGCTGAGTTTGAACCCGGTACATCCACAGAAATTACAGAAGACAAAAGCAGTGCCCTTATCATGTTAGTGTTAGACTGCACCACCTCTTTGGGTGACGATTTCACAAAAATGAAAACTGGTGCAAAACGATTTGTCGAAACCTTAAGTTCCACTAATTCAGGTGGTGGCAGTGGTAGTTCGATTTACACCCCTGAAATTTTTACCACTGATGTCACGAACATTGAATCGACATCAGCAAAATGCGGTGGAATTATAACTAACGATGGAGGTGCTTCTGTAACCGCAAGAGGTATTTGTTGGAGTACAAGCCCTAATCCCACTATTTCTGGAAATCATCTGGCAATTGGCAATGGAATGGGTTCCTTTACTTGCAACATCACGGGGTTGTCACATTCAACTACATATTATGTCAGAGCTTATGCCACTAATAGTGCAGGTACTAGTTATGGAGAACAGAAAACATTTAATACGGCAACTGCTGTATTGCCAACTGTGACTACAAATGATATTACAAACATTACTATGACATCGGCTATTTGCGGAGGGAGGGTCACTTCTGCTGGCAATTCCTCTGTTACGGCACGAGGAGTTTGTTGGAGCACAAGCCCAAATCCGACTATAAATGATAATCACACCAGTAATGGGAGTGGCACAGGAAATTTTTCGAGTACTATAACTAACATCATTCAAGGAAAAACATATTATGTAAGAGCTTATGCCACCAATTCAGGAGGAACTAGTTATGGTTCTCCGAGAACTTTTAATAACATGCTCCTTGGCGATGGTGATGTCGTCATTACTGTATTATTGAATAACGAACAACCTGCTATTGGAGCAACTGTAACATTCGTGAATTTGAATCAAGAAGAGCAGAATCTTCATCCTATTCAACCAATTACTATTGGAACATCAGGGTGTTATATTTGGAATAGTTTTTGGAAAGGCCAATATCAAATTTCAATATCACTTAATGGTCATGCGACTATTGTTGATAGATGTGATATTTATGAGCCAACAGATTTAAGATACAAGTTTTTTGATTGAATTTGTACCTTAACTATTTCAAAACAGAAGAAAATGTTGAGAGCAACAATAAGCCTATCGGCATCGTGCTTGGTTCGTCAAAAAACAAACTGTGATGGAATATGCCTTAAATGGAATTACCAATCAACTCTTTGTCGCTCAGTATCAACTCTATTTGTCCAACCGAGAGGAATTGCAAGCACGACTTGATTTGTTGTTGAACGAAATGGAAGAGAAAAAGTTTTGACCCTCATCTGGCTCAATAAAATTTTTTATTCAGCCAAAACAGGGTGTTTTTATAGCCATTTGGCTGAATAACGACTTTTTTTCTTATCAATTGGTATCGTCAGATTCGTACTTTTCATTCACTTTATTTCTTCAGATTGCGCAAAAGAGCGAGGATTTTATCAACGATACGGCAAAGGGTTCGGGAAAAGCAATCTACTATACATCAGAAAATTATATGTTTCGTTTTCAAAAAGTGGGACACTGTCCCACCTTTTGACATGAAGCCATTATTACGGTGATGATGTCGGTGAATGAAGCGTATTCCGAACCTTCCTGCACCCCAGTACGTTTCCATTCGTCAGTAAGTTCCTTGCGTACTTCAATTGACTTGATGCGTTAGTTAATCCATGCATTGAATAGCCCAACCGTTTATAATCGGCACAGACGCATTTTACTATCAACAGCACGAAGTTTCAAACCGTGACGATTTGTCACGGTTTCATTTCTTTCGTCTTTTAGACGTTGCTTTAGTTTTTCTCCAATATGTTGTTGGAGCTTTGCTATCATTAAGGGCTATTTAGGTTTAAGCCGTAGTAACTTGTTCACAATAAGGCATTTCTATCTTAGTTTCCCAAAAATCCAAACAGCGTCTGGACTTTTGTAATGGAGGAAGCAAAACGAGGGAATAAATGGAATCCTTCAACTGGTGACAATTTGTCTCCGTTTCAATTATTAATACAAAAGTCCTTCTTTCATCACCTGAGAACTTGACAAATTTCAAATGATGAACTAGCGAACTGGCGCAAACAAATCATCCATAACCACAGTCTTTTGGATGCGGCCACTGTAGGGGTTGTAGTGAAGCCCGTAGGTGGTGATGAGGATGAGGTGAATGTTTTTCTTGTCTTTAGTCAGCTCACGCACCCGCGCCACCCTGTAGCGCAGTTTTTGCTCATAGTCACTGTCGATGACGAATTCCTTGTTGGTGAACTTGATTTCGCAGAGGTTAATCACACGGTCAGCGCGGTCAATGATGAGGTCGATTTGGGTGCCGGCTCCGCTGTCATCCTTGGGAATGATGAGCGATGAGAGTTGCGTCTGCACACCGCTGATGCCCAAAGCGCCTTTTATTTGGCGGCTATGACTGAAACACACCTCTTCGAATGCGAATCCCTGCCACGCCGACAACGAGGGCGACATCACGGAATGTTGCCAATACTGCTCGTCAGTAATGTTTTTCCCTTCTACAAAATTGAGATAAAACAAACAGAAATTGTCAATCAGTTTGTAATACACCTCGCGACCCTCGCCAATGGGGCTGAACGGCATTACGAAGTCGCTGTTGACCAAGGCGGCCAAGGTTTTCGACAAGGTGCCTCCCGAGGCGATACCCGTTTTCTCAGAAATTTCCTTGCGGGTAAAACCGAACCGGCGCGATGCAAGCAGGCGCACTATGGTCGCCGACTCCTCTGCATTGCCGAACAATGAACGAAACAGACGATCGAACTCGGCGCGAAGTGGGGCATTGGCGACAAAAAACAAACGGTCAATGTTCTGTGCCAGCGAGAGACCTTGCCTGAAATAGTTCATATAATAAGGTATGCCCCCAATGGCCATATAGCTTTGCACGATGTCGTAACGGTCAAGTTCAATGCCTTTGTCCTTGTAGAACGCTTCGCACTCGTGAAGCGAGAAAGGCGCCAACTTCAGCTCGTAGGTGATGCGCCCATACAGCCCGCCTTTGTTGTTGATGAGGTTGTCCTTAATCCACGAAGTGGCAGAGCCGCATACGATGAACAATAGTTCGGGGCGCGATGAGGCCCATCCGTTCCAAAAATGTTCGAAAGCAGTGATGAAGCCCGACCTCGGTGTGTCCATCCACGGCAGTTCGTCAAGGAAAACAACATGTTTGCCGTCTGCGGGCAGTTGTTCAAGCAAACGACGCAGTAGCCTGAAGGCTTCGGGCCATGATGCGGGACAAACGGCATCTCTCAGCCCATAATCGCGCAGCGAAACGAAGAACTCTTCCAATTGACGTTTCACCAATTGTTTGCCCGACACCTCCAGAGGCGACACTCCCGTATGGTAGAAAGCGAACTGGTTTTTGAAGAATTCCCTGACGAGGAAGGTCTTTCCCACACGTCGACGACCGTACACAGCTACCAGTTCGGGTGACTTACTTTCTTTAAGCCGCTGCAATTCAGCCATTTCATATTCTCTTCCGATGATATTCAGCATAATTTTAATGTCTTTATTCAGCCGCAAAGATACATTTTTTACTTGATTTGGCTCAATAAAATTTTTTATTCAGCCAAAACAGGGTGTTTTTATGGCTTTCTGGCTGAATAAGGATAATGTGACCTAATGAAATTTTTGACTTCCTTCACCATATTACCAAAAAATTGTAATTTTGCAGCGAAATTTAACGGCGGTAAAATTTACAGCCATAAAAGAATGGGCACATGAAGAAGTTCTACGACAGGG
>CAMYYB010000038.1 GCA_947303335.1 uncultured Bacteroidales bacterium
TACTAACTTATTAAAGTAAAAGTAAAATGGCACATCCTAAAAGAAGACAGTCTCATACCAGAGGCGCAAAGAGAAGAACACATTACAAGGCTGAAACTCCTAACGTGACCGTCGATCCCGTCACCGGCACCATGCACGTCATGCACCGTGCTTACTACGTTGATGGCGATTTGTACTACAGAGGTCAATTAGTTATGGCTGCCAAGCAGTAAAAAAGTCGGAAAAAAGACCTTGCACATTGGAATTTTTCCTATTTTTGCAGCGTCAAACGACACCATAAAAGACAACAACGGATTTTTTTCATAATCTTTATATTGTTTTTCCCCACCTATCTCCCCAGTAGGTGGGGTTTTTTTATTATCTTTGCCGCAAAATTCGAAACAATCAACAAATAAATAGATGTCAAAATGAAAAAAGTATTATCTCTCATCGCAGCCATAGTGTTGTCATTTACAGTAGCGAACGCCGACGAAGGCATGTGGCTGCCTTACGCCCTTAATGGCCAGAACCTGGCCGAAATGCAAGCCATGGGCTGCAAACTCACAGCGGAACAAATCTTCAGTTTCAACCAACCCAGCATCAAAGACGCCATTGTGCAATTCGGTGGCGGCTGCACAGGCGAAATCATCTCACCCGAGGGCCTGCTGCTCACCAACCACCACTGTGGTCTGAGCTATGTGCAGAAGCACTCATCCATCGAACATGACTACCTCACCGACGGCTTCTGGGCCAAGAGCAAGAGCGAGGAACTTCCCAATCCCGGCCTCTCAGTCTTGTTCCTAAACAAAGTGGAAGATGTGACCGAGGCCGTGTTGAAGGGCATCACAGCCGAGACCACCGAGGCTGAACGTGAAGAACTCATTGCCCAGAACAGCAAGGAAATCACCAAAGACCGCAAAGGAGAGCGCAATGTGCGCATCGAAATCGTTCCGTTCTACAGTGGCAACCAATACATTCTATTCGAGTATGACGAGTACAAGGATGTGCGTCTCGTATGCTGCCCGCCTTGGGGCATTGGCAAGTTCGGTGCCGACACCGACAACTGGACCTGGCCTCGTCACAAGGGTGACTTCAACATCTTCCGCGTCTATACCGCCCCCGATGGCAGCCCAGCTGAATACAGCGCCGACAACATCCCGATGAAGAGCAAGTGGTACCTTCCTATTAATTTAGGCGGCGTGAAGCCCGGCGACTATGCCATGATTCTTGGCTACCCCGGCTCGACCGACCGCTATTCAACATCCTACACCGTGAAGAACGTCATCGAGGAGGAGGGTCCCGCCATCATCGACTGCCGCACAACCAAACTCGAGAACTACCGCAAGCATATGGATGCTGACCAAGAGGTTTTCATCATGTATGCCTCCAAGCAGGCCAGTGTATCGAACTATTGGAAATACTATATCGGCCAAGTGAAACAACTGAAGCGTAACCACGTCTATGAGCGCCGCCAAGCTCAGGAGGAAGACTTTGCAAACTGGGTCAATGCCGACCCGCAACGCAAAGCCGAATATGGCGACATCTTCACGGGTATCAAAGCGAAGTGGGACATCCTTGACGAAATCCAGAAATCTTTCGTTTATCATCGTGAGGCGGGTTGGAACGGTGGCGAAGCCATTTCATTCAGCCGCAGGTTCATACGCATCAACCAGATGTTTGAGGACAAGGCAGACAAAGCCGACATCAAAACTGCTGCTGAGAAATTGCAACCTCAAGTTGAGACCTTCTTCAAGGACTACAGTATGCCCCTCGACCAAGATGTGACCGCCGCATTGCTTGGATTGTTCTACAAGAACATCCCAAACAACCTTATGCCTACTGAACTCTTACGCATCGGGCAAGAGAACAACGGCGACTTCAGTGCCTACGTGGCCAAGGCGTTCGAGAAGTCCATCTTCACCGACAAGACCCGTTTGGAGAAGTGGATACAAAAGCCCAAGGCTTTGGACAAAGACCCCCTCTTTGCTCTTTCAATGAACATCATCGAGTCGTACCAAACCTTGTATGACCGCTATGAGGAAGCCCAAAACCTCGGCAACCAAGGAGAACGTCTCTACATGAAGGGCTTGATGGAGATGCAGAGTGAACGCAACTTCTACCCCGATGCTAACTTCACCATGCGTCTAACCTACGGTACGGTTGAGCCTTACAAAGCCGCTGATGCCGTCAACTACAACTATTACACCACTATGGACGGTGTGATGGCGAAATACGTTCCCGATAATTGGGAGTTCGACATCCCTCAGGATGTGCGCGACTTGGTAGCCGACAAGGACTTTGGCCGTTATGCCAACGAGAAGGGTGAACTGGTGGTTAACTTCATCACCACTAACGACATTACGGGAGGCAATTCTGGCAGTCCCGTCATCGACGGCGAAGGCAATCTCATCGGTCTGGCATTCGATGGTAACTGGGAAGCCATGAGTGGTGACCTCAGCTTTGAGCAAAAAGTGCAGCGTACCATCTGCATGGATGCCCGCTACCTGCTTTGGTGTATCGAAAAGGTCGGCAAGTGCCAGAATGTCATTGACGAGCTAGTGATCAAGTAATTTTCAATCTGCCATTGCAGATTTACCATAGCGGTATGGTTTTTGTGGGAGTACTCCCCACAACTTAACCATAAAATCGCTATGAAAAAATTGTATCGTTCGAATGTCGACAAGCGCTTATGTGGCGTTTGCGGAGGTCTTGCAGAGTATTTTGAACTTGACTCCACCATTATCCGTTTGTTATGGGTTATCTTCACTTTTTGTGGCGGTGCCGGTCTGTTGGCATACCTCATCGCAGCACTCATCGTGCCTAATCAACCTGGATGAGGTTGCAATCTTGATGCCAAAATCAAAGGATATTCAGTCGGTTGGCATCTTGTTTCACGAAAATGGCCAACATGATGGTGAATGCCAACATACTTGAGCCACCATAGCTCAAGAAAGGCAATGGGATTCCTATTACTGGCATTAGTCCAATAGTCATGCCTATATTGATGGCCACATGGACGAAAAAAATGCCTGCAATACTGTAGCCATATACACGGCTAAACGTCGAGCGTTGTCGCTCGGCCATCGTGATAATTCGCACTAACAATGCCACATACAGTAGCACAACGGCGGACGTACCCAAAAAGCCGCCCTCCTCTCCTATCGTACAGAAGATAAAGTCTGTATGCTGCTCGGGAACGAAATCGTATTTGGTTTGCGTACCTTGCAAAAAGCCCTTGCCCGCGAAGCCTCCCGAACCAATGGCAATTTTCGACTGATACACGTTGTAACCTACACCCTTAGGATCATCAAGCTGTCCCAACAATACCAAAACACGGTTACGTTGGTGCTCCTGAAGCACTTTGTTGAAAGCATAATCTACCGAAAACACCATGCCAAAAGCGATGCCAAACAAAACAATGGCGGGTATGATGGCATTGCGTTTCTTTTGGAGCACAAGGAACAGCAAGACAATGGCCATCAAGACCCCAAGGATGACAAACATCACCTTTTGCGTCCAAATCAAAGTAAAGACGAACAGCAATGCCGCCACCACACCGATAATCATCAGCCAACCCGCTCCCGGCATACCTTCGCGATACAACACAAAGATGAACGAAATGAAAACCAAGGCCGAGCCCGTATCGTTTTGCAACAGCACCAATGCCATTGGAATAAGGATGAGTGCCGCACTAACAATCCGATCCTTACGCTTGTTTAAATCGACATCGAGGCGGTCCAAATAGCTCGCCAAAGCAAGAGCAGTGGCCATCTTGGCAAACTCAGAGGGCTGAAACTTGATAGGTCCAAACTCAATCCACGAAGTGGCTCCTTTTGTAGCTTTGCCATACACCAGCACCATAACTAAAGACATCAAAACGATGATGTAAATCCAAAGCGAGAAGGCATGGAAAAACTTCGCGTCTATGAGCAGGATAACGAAACCGAAAAAGAGTGCTGCACCTATCCATATAAGTTGCTTGCCATATTCCATCGAGAAGTCGAAAATGCTTGGGTGCAAGTCATTGTATTTGGCGGAAAAGATGCTGAACCAGCCAATGAGCACCAAGGCAAAGTAAATTAACAGCGTTATCCAGTCGATGCGGCCAATAATCTTGTTTCTATTGTCGTTGTCGGTAATCATCTTTCATTTTTATAGGTAATGCGGCCTTCCATTATGCGTTTTTCAAGGTCTTCACGAATGGAATACCCACGGATATATTTCTCAATCATCAAACTGGCGATAGGTGCAGCCCAAGTGGCACCATAGCCACCATTCTCGATGATAACGGCAAGAGCAATCTTTGGGTCTTCTGCGGGGGCAAACGCAATAAAGTTTGAGTGATAATTGCCATGAGGGTTCTGTGCCGTGCCAGTTTTACCACATTGGGAAATGTCTTTCATCTCATACCTTCGGGCTGTGCCTGCGGGTCCGCTGAACACAGTGCGCAAGCCTTGTTTCATCACACGTACATACCGAGGATCAATGCCGGAGTCCACACGGGTAGTCATTATTTCGGGGATGGCGGTGGTGTCACCAAAACATTTTATTAAGTGTGGTGGATAGTAGTAACCTTCATTGGCGATGAGTGCAGCGATGTTGGCCAACTGCAGAGGAGTTACCAAAACTTCACCTTGTCCGATACCTAATGAACGAATTGTCACCGAGTTCCACTGCCCCTTGTACATTTTATCATAGTATTCACGCGACGGAATGTTACCGGAGCGTTCATAGGGGATGTCCGTGCCGAAAGTGTGTCCAAGCCCCAATTGATAGGTCATATCCTTCCAATATTCATAACCTTTCTTGATGTTGCCGAACTTAGGATTATTGATGGTAGCCTTGAACGACTCATAGAAATAGGGGTTGCACGAATTCATGATGGCGTTAGCGAAATCAGGGCTGGGGCCATGTGAGTGGGTGCATTTGATGGGCATCGAGGCAGGACCACTACAATGGAACACGGTCTGCGGTGTAATACTGCCGCTTTGCATAGCAATCATGCCGACAACAGTCTTAAAAGTAGAACCCGGAGGATAAGTACCGCTAATAGCCCTGTTAATCAAGGGCTTCATCGGGTCTTTTTGCAATTCCTGATAGTGTTTGCCTCGTTCACGTCCTACGAGAAGATTCGGGTCGTAGGTGGGGCTGGAAACGAAAGCGAGTATCTGACCCGTCTTTGGCTCAATAGCTACAATGGAGCCAATTTTCCCCACCATTAGCTGCTCGCCATAGGCTTGCAAATCGGCATCCATACCGAGATAGATGTCTTTTCCCGTCACAGGGTCGCGATCGAGTGAACCGTTATCGAAGCTACCCATTTCGCGGTTATGTACGTCAACCATCATCACGCGAAGACCTTTCTCACCTCGCAATTCCTTTTCGTAAGACCGCTCAATACCTGACTTTCCGACATAGTCGCCTTGTCGATAGTAGCCATCCACGTCTTTTTCAAGCTCAGATGGACTGATTTCGCCAATGTCACCTAAAGTGTGTGCAGCAATGGCATCCGGATAATGGCGCACCGTACGAGTCTGGAAATAGAATCCCGGATAGCGATAAAGCACTTCGGCAATGTGGGCATAGTTTTCTTTCGAAACAGCAGTCATGAAAGTCGAAGGCTTCAGATAAGATTCTTTCTTAGCCTTGTTCATTCGTTCGATGAAAGAATTACGGTCAATATCCAAAAGAATGCAGAAACCAAGCGTGTCAAACGGATGCAAAGTATCGTTCCGCATAGCCTGCTTGGGAATAACCATGAGGTCGTAGACTGCCTCGTTGAAGACCAAAAGCTTACCATTGCGATCGTATATTTTGCCACGAGCCGGGTATTGGGTGACAAAACGCAAGGCATTGTTGTCGGCCAATTGTTTATAGTGCCTGTCTATGACTTGAAGTGAGAAGAGCCTAACGAGATATATCAATCCAACAGCGATGAAAACCCCCATCACCAATAACTTCCTGTTTGATAAATTGTTATATCCTCTTCTCATTTCCAATTTTTTGGTTGACAAAAGTACAAGTTTTTCTTTGTATGCCCGCAAGGGAGAGCTTGAAATTTTTTCAAAAAAAATTCTTTTCAATAAAATTGCGTTTTTTTAGGTTCGGAATAAAAGGTTTTTTTTACCTTTGCACGGTTTTATGGATTCATTTTTGAGTGAAAAGACATTTCTACATAGCATTGTTGTTGAGCCTTCTTTTTTCGGGCTGTGCTCGCCAGGAGAAGAGCGGAGAGGTCATTCATCGTGAGTTCTATCAAGCCGTTTGGGAACGGTTCGACTATGCAAATAACGAGATTGAGGTTGCCCATCCAACCACCTTTGACTTAGGATTGCGTATCAGTTTCACCGACGAATATCCTTACGAAACTATCTCTTTGGTTTTTTCTGTCTTCACATCTGATAATACACCTTATCGCAGTAAAGGCTATAAATTCAGAGTGAAAGATACCGAAGGCCATTGGAGTTCTGATTGTGTTGATGGTTGTTACATTTTTGATTTGCCTATCAACAAAGCAATGGAAATCACTGAGGCGGACACCTATCGTTTCCAGATTGAACAAACCATGCCTATCACGCCTCTTGTGGGGGTAAAAGAATTAGTCTTATATGATAAGAATAACAAAAACACATAATCCTATGAAATTCAGATTTACAAACATCGTTCTTGCACTTCTCATTGTTGTCGGCTTCGCTTCATGTGTGCCGCAGAAGAAGATGCTTTTTCTTAAAGATGCCCAAATGGCCGCTGCGAATCTCTCAAAAGAGTATGTGAACGACCGTTCTATCAACTATCGCTTGCAACCAGGTGACAACCTTTATATTAGGGCAATTAATACAATTGATGCCATGAGTGCAGCTGCTATCAATGGTGAAACAGCTTCTCGTAGTCAGCAACTCACTAACGATGCAAGCATTTATCTTAACTCTTATACAGTGGCAGAAGACGGCTGCATCGAAATGCCTTTGATAGGCCGAATCGAGGTTAAGAACCTGACTGTTGAAGAAGCCACGGGCAGGCTTCAGGAAGAGATTAATAAATACGTCAGCCAAACCATGCTCATCGTCAAGTTGTCGAACTTCAACTTGACTTTGCTGGGTGAGGTGACACGCCCTGGCACATATAAAGTATACCAACAACAAATTAACCTTTTCGAAGCCGTTGCTATGGCAGGTAACGTGACCAGCTTTGCCAAAAACAATGAGGTGAAGATAATTCGTCAGACTGACAATGGCTCTGAGGTTGTCACTGTGGATTTGGGACAGGCCGATATTTTGGAATCTCCTTATTACTACTTGAAACCCAATGACATCATCTATGTTGAGCCTCTCAAGATTAAACAATGGGGCTTCACTACATTCCCGTACTCAACGGTTTTCTCTGTTGTCTCATTGGGTGTAACTTTAGTTACTTTAGTACGCACCTTAAACAAAACAAATTAATTTTGAAACTATAACGCTAATATATTATGGCAAACGAACAACAGGCATACAATTCACAGCAAGCCAACAATGACGAACAGAATGTTGATATCAAAAAACTGATATTCATCATCCTTAACAATTGGTTCCTTTTCGTTATCTTTGCATTTGTAGCATTGGTAATTGGTTTCTTTGTTAACCGTTACTCAACCAACGTCTACCAGACTTCGGGTTCAGTGCTCATCAAGGATGCGCGTAGCAACTACGACCCCACTGCCATTATGACTTCAATGAATATTTCTGGTGGTCTGACCACAGAAAACGAAGTGGCAATCCTAAAATCCTATACGCTTACCGAACGTGTAGTCAAGAAGATGAATCTTGAGGTGACCTATTTGGAAAAAGGTCGCTTCGTCGTTCAAGAGCTTTATAAGACATCCCCCTTCCATGTTGAGTTTGAACGCAGTGTTCCTCAAGCTGTGGGTCTTCAGTATTCGGTAAGTTTCCTTGAGGATGGCTCGATTAAGCTTAGTGCCGTCGGAGAAGGTCTTAACAAATATGATTACGTCCTCTGTAAATCAGTCGAAAACAATCCATATGCCACAATTAATGTAGATGGAGTATACAAGGAAGGCGAATGGATCGACAATGGATACAATCGTATTCGCATCACCAGAACAGAAAAATACGACCCTGAGACCATAGGGCGGCGCAACCTTTCTTTCAGGTTGAACAGTTATCCCAGCATTGTGAAACAGATGAGCAGTTTCAGTGCCGGTGCTACCAGCAAACAATCTTCAGTAGTGGCCATTACCACCACAGGCACTAATCCACAGAAGATTGTTGACTTCACCAATGTGTTGATGAATGAATATGTTATTCGTGGTTTGGAAAAGAAGAATCTCGTCAGCGAAAACACTATTGAATTTATTGACAGTGAGTTAACTGGCATTCAAGAGTCGCTGACTCAGGCTGAGACCGATTTGAAGGATTTCCGTCAGGAAAACGACCTTATGAACCTTGACCTGCAAGCCAACCAAGTGTACACTAACTTGCGTGCATTGGAATCGGAAAAAGCCGAAATGACGGTCAATTTAAAAATTTACAAGCGTCTGCAGGAATATATTAAGGTGCAGATTGATGATCCGGAGAATTTGGCTTCGCCCAGCACGATGGGTATCAATGACCCCTTGCTCAACCAGCTGGCTCGCGACCTCGTCACCTTGGCTCAGACCAAAGCCACACAGCAACTCACCCAAACTGAGCAACATCCACAGATTCTGAAGCTCAATGAGCAAATCGTGACCACTAAGAAGGCTTTGCTTGAGACTATCAACAACCTTGTCGACAACGCTCAAATGGGTCTTAACGAAATTAATCGTCGTATACACATGCTGGAAAAGGAGTCGAGTCAGTTGCCTGGCAAACAGCAGCAACTTATCAACTACCAGCGTAACTTTGACTTTACCGATGATACCTATAAATATTTAATGCAACGTCGTGCTGAGGCTCAGATTCTTCGTGCCTCCAATACGCCCGATAATGAAATTCTTGATGAAGCTCGTATTGAGCGCACCGTTAGAATTGCGCCTCGCAGTTCTATGAATTATCTTATTGCTCTTATTTTAGGCTTGCTTATTCCAGCCGTGTATCTCTTCTTGAAGGATTTCTTCAACACCACAGTTACCGACCGTAAGGATGTGGAAAAACTGACACATTATCCCATCATTGGAATGGTAGCTCAGACCCACAACTTGAAAGACCCGTTAACGGTGGTCAACAATCCCAAGTCGCCTGTTTCGGAGTCATTCCGTTCCATACGTACAAATGTGGAATTTATTACGCAAAGCAAATTACCATGTACTATTCTTGTCACTGGTGATATGCAGGGTATTGGTAAGACATATAACAGTATCAACGTTGCTTCCATCTACGCGCTCTATGGCAAGAAGACTGTACTAATGGGGTTTGATATGCGTAAACCTAAGCTTTATCAGGAGTTTGGCCTCAATAATAATGTCGGCTTGAGCACTTATCTTTCGAATAAGGATAGTCTGGATGATATCATTCAACCTACCTCAAAGATTCCGTCTCTTGATATCATCACCAGCGGTCCTGTGCCGCCCAATCCTTCCGAATTGATTGCTTCTAGCAAATGCGATGAATTGTTCGCTGAACTGAAAAAGCGCTACGACTATATCATCATTGATACACCTCCTGTTGGCTTCGTTACCGATGCCTTGTTGCTGATGCGTTTCACTGATGCCAACATTTTCATTGTGCGTCAAGGTGTAACCAATAGAAGCGCTTTTGGCAGCATTATCAAAGACTACGAAAGTCGCAACCTGCCGTTCCAAATCGTCATCAACGGTGTTTATGCCCAAAAAGGATATGGCGGCTACGGACGTTATGGATATGGTCGATATGGTTACGGTTATGGATATGGATATGGATACGGCTATGGTTATGGATACGGATATGGCGCCTATGGTAATGGTTCTGATTATTATGGTGATTCAGAAGATGACAGCAATAAGAAGCACCATCACCACCACCACCATCATAGAACCTTCCTTCAGAAGCTGTTGGGTAAGAAGAAGAAATAATCGTAGTGCTGTATGACGGCTGAACGCAACGACAAGAACAACGAACCGCAGTGGCATGCATTGTATGTCAGGTCGAGGGCCGAAAAGAAGGTGCTACAACAACTATTAGATATGGGCGTTGAGGCATACTTGCCCATGTTGACTTGCATCAAGCAGTGGAGCGACCGCAAGAAAAAAGTTGAAGAGCCTTTGTTTAAGTCGTATGTGTTTGTACGTAACACCGAAAAGCAACATTATTATATCTTGGGTGCTTATGGTGTGGTACGTTTCGTTACCTTCGAAGGTAAAGCCGTTGTGGTGCCAGAGAAACAGATTATCGCCATCAAGAAATACATCGACAATCCCGTTGATGATGAAGAGCTTAATAACCTGGATTTACACGAGGGTCAGCTTGTAAGAATCACCAACGGGCCGATGCAAGGCTTGACGGGCAAGTTGATATCAGTAAAAAGCAAACGACGTATTTTGGTCAATATTGATGTGGTGGGACAATCGATTCCCGTCAGTCTTCCTCGTACCAAGGTAGAGCCAATAGCACAAAAAGAAGAAATAACAATCACATATCATGAATCCTGAAGAAAGAAATAAACAGAACGCTATCCGCAACAGGAACTTGTTCATTGCGGCTATGTGTGCCCTATTATTGGCAGTGGTCTTCCTCATTGTTTTGGCTGTCAAGAACTCTTCTATCAAAGAAGACCTAAAGATGCTTGAGACGGAGAAGGAAATGCAGCGTCTTGATTTCCAAGCAGAGGTTGACAGCTTGATTAAGGTTCATAATGAGTTGAAAGAAAGCTATGGCGAATTGAGTCTCGAGTTAGCCGAGAAGGACAGTATCATTCAAGCCGATGCTGTAGAAATCAAAAAGCTTCTTGACTCACAGTGGGACTATTACCGCATCAAGAAGAAAGTAGCCTCGTTGCAAGCCATCTCCCAAAAATATGTACGACAGATGGACTCGTTATACACTGTCAATCGAGAATTGGTAGCTGAAAACGAACGCATTCGCGAAGAATATCAAGCGGAGAAACGCCAGAACACCAACCTGACGCGCCGTAACGACGAGTTGACGGACAAGGTAAACCTTGCTGCCACGATGAAAATCCACAATCTAACAGCCAGCGCTGTGCGTTTTAAAGGGAATTCAAAAGAGGCCACTACGGATCGCGCGAACAGAGCTGAACGTATCATGGTAGACTTTACCGTAGCGCAGAATGAACTTGTGGAGGTGGGTACCAAAGTGTTTTATCTTCGTATCGCTGACCCCACTAAGATGGTTATCTCTAAGGGAACAGGAGATGAGTATTCTTTTGCCACTAACGGTGGTGAATCTCTGCAATACACCGAACGGGTTCGCATCAATTACGATGGCAAAGAAACTTCCGTTCGTGCCTACTATGTTAAACCTTCTGATACTGAGATGATGCCTGGCCGATACTATATTGATGTGTATGAGCAGGGTGGAAAATTAATCGGACAAACTTCACTTGAACTGAAGTAAACCTATCCTAAAACAGACTTCAACACTTCATGCGACTTGAAGCCCTTCATCACAGGGGCATGAAGTCGCATGAATGTTAGAATGCCATCAAGCATTTCACGGCGGCGACTAGCGTTGAGAGGAATACGACACGCTTTATCGATGGAGGTGTCGAGCAGTTGTGAGAGCAAGGCCGCATCATCAGTATCGAAATAATAGGGATGCACAGGATAATGTGAGGAAAAATGGCCCTCCATCATGTCGAAACAAGAGCCCTCAACATAGTTTGTTTTAGGATAGAACCCAAGATGCCTTGTCATCTCAAGAGTAAAATACAGAGGAAAATTGGCGTAGTCCGAATCCACCAAATCGAGCCAAAGAAGACTTTGCTCAACAAAGTCATATAATGACACGTTTGGTTCAGGTTCTGTCAGAGTTTTTGAAAGTAGTTCGCTGACAAACATCATTATGGCGCTTTTATTCATCACAAAAGGCAGACTGTGGTAAATGGTTCTCAACTGCACATCTTTCAGATAGCCCATCGAAGCCTGACGAGGATTGCCTGCTTCTACATAATTAATAAGGTGTAGATTTTGGAACAAGGCTGCTCGATTTTTGGCTGTGCGGCTGAATGCACCCTTAATCATATACGACTTAAGTCCAAACTCCCGTGTATAGATTTTGACAATTAGGCTTGTGTCGCCATAGCGCAATGATTGCAAGACAATACCTTGAGTCTTGTCGTCCATGACTGTCACTGAACCAAAATCTTGGTGGCAAAACGGTCTTTGCCGGATTTATCGCTCGTAAAGATGAAATAGATGCCGGGAGAGACGTGCTGCCCATTGATGTTGGTAAGATTCCATACAGCCTGTCCACCTTCAGAAAGAATCTGGGTGACAAAACTACCATCTGTAGTAGTGATACGTACCAATGAATTACTGACCAAACCCTTGATACCCACATAACCTTGATACCCCGATCTAACAGGGTTGGGATAGGCGACTACTTCACTTATGACTGGGTCTGGTTCAGAGGACTCACCTTTGTAGGAGATGACTCCTGAAGCCGTGCCGAAAAACACCTCTCCGTCAGCTGAGATGGCCATAGTAGTGACAGCATTTTCAAATAAGGGACTGTTATCCGTGGTGAAGTAATGGATTTCCTTAGGCTCTTGGGCAAACGACATAAGGCATACGCCCGACTCAAGACCAAACCAGATTTGGTTGGCTCCGTCAACAGCCATAGAGAGGACACTGGAACCCTTGAAAAGCGGGTCCCACTGAAGAGTGCCATCGTTGCGTGGCACTTGTTTCACGCTGGCTATATAACCAGACTCTGAGAAAATCTTCCGTGAGTCAGCAAAGTAACAAGGACCGTCAGTAGTACCCACCCACACATAGCCATTTTTGTCAACAGCAAGACAGTTGGCGGAACCTGAAAGGCCGCCTGAAGTAATACTTGTATTCAGGAAAGCTACTTGATCATCAGAGGTGTCCTCAAATGTGCCGCCATCATTAAAGACGATTAATTCACCGTTACGTTTGATAATCCATTTGTAGTCGTAATTATCGATAATCATAATTCCAATATCGTTTCCGCTGGTGTTTCCTCCAAGACTAAATGAATGCCATGTGCCACTGGGCTCCATCACTGAGAGCAATCGATTGGCTCCGGAGTTGGCAACCCAGAGGTTATGGTGGCTATCGAAGCCTAAACCGCTAATGTTGATGAGGCTGGGGTCGTTTATCCAATAGTCCAATGTACTATTCTCAGAGTTGTAGACCTCAACAAGCGCATCGTCCTTTAGTTTTAACACGCCCTTGCCCCATGTGCCAACATAAGTAACCGAGGGGTCTTGAGGGTCGGTGACGGTACAGACATAATCGGAAAAAGTGCTCAATTCATCCATGGTCTGATTGTTGAAAATAGTCCAAAAGCCATCGAAACGAGCCACACCTTCTTTCATATAACGTTTACCCCAATTGGCTGCATGGCCTCCAGTGGCAATCCACACTTGATTGCCGCAAGCCTGCAACTCAAAGACATTTTTCGAAGCAGTGCCATTAGGTCTTAGTTCCATAGCATTCCAACCATTATTAGTCATTATGAGACCTCGCTTGGTGTCTCCAATCCAATAGTCATGATTGTTATCGATGGCCGCCGACAAAGGTTCTATACCCCCGTCAAGCGAGTAAATATTCATGATTTCAGCGAGGTTACTGTCGTACACTTTTACAGAATAGCAGTTGGTGATAATCAGTTTGTCTTTATCGGCACGAAGTTCGCGCTTTTGTGATACGTTGTCCTTTTCGAAATAGTCCCAACCCAAACCATCATTGATAAAAAGAGTATCTTTATCAAAGCCACCATCATAGTTGAGAAACAATTTGCCACCAAAGACCTCCATCTCTGTGTAGGCCAGATGAGGATGAATAAGTGAAGTGTCAAAACTCCAAGCTGCATAATTGGCGAGGTTTTGACTGTTCAAAGAGGCATAATATACACCGTCATCGGAAGAGGCGTAGATTCTTCCATTGAAAATAGCCACATCAGTAACGTTGACCATATCCCCCTGATTTCCTATATAATAGGTGTCCTTAACTTCTTCTCGCTCTAAATCGAACACGACAATGCCAAAGCCGCAAGCCACGTAGGCTAAACTGCCATTGAAGAAGACGTGGTTGATGCTCTTGTTGCCCACGATGTTCTTGTCTTTAATATCACTCATGTTGCTCACATTGCCCTCTCGATCAATAAGGTCCACATTGGCATTGGTATAGGCCACAAAAAGCTTGTGTTGCGCTTCACAGTATCCAATAGTACTGATACCAACGTCCGACAACCCATTGATTTTATTCAATATATGTAGAGAATTGTCTTCTTTGTCGAAATAAAACAACTCATATTCCGTGGCTGCATAAATTAAGTTTCCAAAAGATTCTACGGCGATAACTTTCTGATAAGGCAAATGGGTGCGCCATTGCCCGATGGAAATCTCGTTTTGTGCAAAGAGTGAGACGACTGACAAAGAGAGTATGAAAGTGATTAAAGACTTCAATTTGTTCATATACGTGCGAATTTGGCCGTAAAAATACAAAATTATGGCAAATAAACGAGGTTTGTTTGCTTTTATTGTGCCTGTTTATCAAATAATTCGTACTTTTGCCGCCCCAATCGAAGATTCAACAAGAGGCAATTTTCAACTAACAATTCAATAATTAAATGACTGAAAACGAAAGATCTGGCAAGCGTCCGCGCACCAGAAGAGAGGAACCGGAAGAGTTCCAACAGAGAAGATCCTTCAAGTTTTATCACCGCGAGGGTGACGAAGAAGGTGAGAGAAATTTTGGCGACGAGCCGAGAGGTGAGCGTCGCTTCAGCGACAGAGGCGACCGCAAGTTTGGCGATCGTCGTTTCCATGATGACGACAGACCACGCCGTCGTTTTGACGATGAGGACCGTCCGAGACGCAGATTCGATGATGACGACCGTCCGAGACGCAGATTCGACGACGACAAACCGAGAGGTGACCGCCGTTTCCATGACGATGACAGACCACGCCGTAGATTTGACGATGACAAACCACGCCGTAGATTTGACGATGACAGGCCAAGAGAACGTCGCTTTGATGATGACCGTCCGAGACGCAGATTCGATGACGACAAACCGAGAGAACGTCGCTTCCACGATGACGACAGACCGCGCCGTAGATTTGATGACGACCGTCCTCGTCGTCGTTTCGATGATGAGCGTCCACACGGTGGCAACCGTCGTTTCGACGACCGTCCACGACGCAATTTTGAAGATGAAGAAGAGCCACGTCGAGGCCGCAAAGGTTATGTGCGTGAGAAAAATCCGGAATACGACCGCCCAAAAGCTACAGGCGAGATTCGTCTGAACAAATATTTGGCCGACTGTGGCATCTGTTCGCGCCGTGAGGCTGACGACCTCATAAAGGCAGGGTGCGTGACTGTCAATGGGGAAGTCGTTACCACGATGGGATACAAAGTAAAGACCGAAGACAAAGTGGTTTATGGCGGTCAGACACTGAACCGTGAGAAACTTCGCTATATCCTGCTTAACAAGCCTAAAGGCTACATTACCACATCAGACGACCCCTATGAACGCGACACTGTTATGGAACTGGTGAAGGATGCCTGCCCTGAGCGCATCTTCCCCGTCGGAAGATTGGACAAGAACACTACGGGGCTGTTACTGTTCACCAACGACGGTGATTTGACCAAGAAGTTGACCCATCCCAGCAGCGAGGTGCCAAAACTTTATCACGTCATTCTTGATAAACCTTTGACCAAAAATGACATGCTGCGCATTTCGGAAGGCATTGAACTTGATGACGGCCCCATCTCCGCCGATAATATCGCATACGACCAAGACGATGACAGCAAGAAGAGCATTGGCATCGAACTGCATTCAGGTCGTAATCGCATCGTGAGACGCATATTTGAGCATCTTGGTTATGAGGTAACTAAGCTTGACCGCGTTATGTTTGCCGGTTTAGACAAATACCGCCTCCCCCGTGGCGAGTGGCGTTTTTTGACTGATCTTGAGGTGATGAACCTGAAGCAACTCTGACTTTGAACGACATCACACGACAATACATTAAAGACAACTTAAACGCCGACGTGCCGACGCTCGCCTTACGCAAGGCGCCCGTCGGCACTGACGTTTCATTGGCATTGCGACAAATCGAGGCACGACAATTATTACAGAAGAAAGTACCCGAATGGAGTGCCAATGAAGATTTGCTGTTTCCCGCCCATCTCTCTATTGAGCAATGCTCCTCAGAAGCTACCGCACATTACAAAGCCAGTTTAGTGAGCGGTCGTAGTCTCGCCGACCTCACCGGTGGATTGGGCATTGATAGTTATTATCTGTCACAATCATTCCTGAAGACCGACTATGTGGAGCAACAGCCTGAACTGTGTAGTTTGGCCAAACATAACTTTGAGATCCTACAAGCTTCTGTCGTAGTTCGAAATGAAACAGCTGAGGATTATATAAAACAAGGTGAGCCCAAGGATTGTTTTTATATTGATCCAGCTCGTCGTGATGGATATGGACGCAAAACCGTCAGTATTTCCGACTGCACTCCCAATGTATTGGCTATACAAAATGCCTTGTTAAACCTCGGTGATACCGTAATGATTAAGCTATCCCCAATGCTTGATATCAAAAAAGCCTTGAATGAATTGAGAAGTGTTGCAGAAGCTCATGTTCTGGCTGTCGGAAACGAATGTAAGGAATTGGTTTTTGTATTGAAACGGGGGTTCTCAGGTCAACCTACAATACATGCTGTTAATTTGCTCACAGAACAGCCTGTTCTCTGTTTTACATATAAAGAAGAACGCGATTGTCCATTGCGTCTTGCCGACAACATTGGCCGATACTTATACGAGCCCAATGCCGCTATTATGAAAGCAGGGTGCTATAAATTGCTTACTCTTCAGTTTGATATTCTTAAACTACATAATAACAGCCATTTATACACATCAGACACCCTGATACCCGATTTTTCGGGACGCATTTTTGAGGTGGAAGACTATGCCCCATATAATAAAAAGATAAAACAAGCCCTCTTAACCGACATGGAAGAAGCCAATCTCACAATACGCAATTTCCCGCTTCCTGTAGATGCGTTACGTAAGTCTTTAAAGATAAAGGAAGGAGGCGATACCTATCTATTTGCCACCACTTTGCGAAACGAGGAGAAGGTACTCCTAAAAACAAAAAAAATCCGCTTCTAACCGAAGCGGATTTTTCATTATTTCAAACTGTTAGATTATCTCTTGTCTGGAATACCGAACTTAATCCACCAAGTTTGGTCATATTTCGATTTCACGTTGCGTTTCACTTCCTTGGTATGTTGTTTCAGGTCGTCAAGCACACCGTGAGCCTTATCGCTTTTCTTGCGATATTCTTCTTGTATACGATCCAATTCGGCAGACATGGCTTCCAAACGTTTGCAGTCGTCCTCCAATTTTTGTAGCAAGGCTTCGTCGACACCAGCGTCGCGTCCCATGCGTTGATTGCGCTTAATTCCCGTAATAATGAGCTTTGATTTCTCAAGCTGATCTTTAAAAATTTGATACATAATATTTTATTCTTTAATATAGTTGGTCTCTATAGATGGTGAGATTTACGCGTGCAAAAATAGGGAAAATCTTGAAACTGCAAATATTTTCGGATTCAATATTATTCCTTATTACTGTAGCATCGATGACAAATACAAGAAGCAAATATCTTATCCGTCGAGCTATTCATGGCTACTTAGCCCTTGCAACACCCTCGCAGCGACCTCACACCCAAGCTTCACCCAAGTCCCAGCCCCCACTTTGGACTTGGGTACTACTTGGGTAGGGCTTGGGTAGGACTTGGGTAGAGTTTGGATGGGTGTATTGGTTGTCATCGTACCCATCGTTTTGTTGATAATTCTGTTGAAAACTATTTCTCGCGAAATACTTGACACGAGAGCGCAAAATGCTCTATTTTTGCAAGAATCGGATGAAGCCTTAGGGGGAACATCTAACTTTATCACTATCAAGAAATTTTGAATACGAGCATTATTATATGAGCAACGGAGGACTATATATTACAAAAAGAGACGGCAAGCAAGAAGCCTTCTCTCTCGAAAAAATCAAAGTAGCCATCAGCAAAGCCTTCCTCGCCTCAGGCTTCTATGCCACCGACGAGGATTTGAACAGCATCCTGAGTCGTGTCCGTGTGACCAACGGCATCACTGTGGAGGAAATCCAGAATCAAGTGGAAACAGCCTTGATGGCGGAACAATATTACACAGTAGCGAAGAACTACATATTATATCGCCAGAAGCATACTGAAGATCGCGAGATTCGCGAGAAGATTGACTTCCTCAGCAATTATGTCAATGCCTCGAATGCTGCCACTGGCTCGAAGTATGACGCTAATGCCAATGTGGAGAAGAAGAATATCGCCACACTTATCGGCGAACTACCCAAATCAAGTTTCATCCGTATCAACCGTCGCCTTTTGACTGACCGTATCAAGTCGGTGTTCGGCAAAGAACTCGCCGACCGTTACCTCTATTTGCTCAACAACCACTTCATCTACAAGAACGATGAGACCAGTCTGGCCAACTACTGCGCCTCCATCACCATGTATCCTTGGCTCAACGAAGGCACGGCTTCGATCGGCGGCAACAGCACCGCCCCCACCAAGCTGCGCTCGTTCTGCGGTGGCTTTATTAATATGGTGTTCATGGTCTCCTCGCAATTGTCGGGTGCCTGCGCCACGCCGGAGTTCCTGATGTACATGAACTACTTCATCGCCAAGGACTACGGCCAAGACTATTACAAACGCGCCGACGAAGTGGTCGACTTTTCGTTGAAACCACGCACCATCGACAAGGTCATTACCGACTGCTTCCAGCAAATCGTCTATTCCTTGAACCAACCTGCGGGCGCAAGGAATTACCAATCGGTGTTCTGGAACATCGCTTACTATGACAAGAATTATTTTGAGTCTCTGTTCGGCAACTTCTACTTCCCTGACGGCACAAAACCCGACTGGGAATCGCTGAGTTGGCTCCAGAAGCGCTTCATGAAGTGGTTCAATGCCGAACGCTTGAGAAGTGTGCTTACCTTCCCCGTGGAGACGATGGCCTTGCTCTCGAAAGACGGTGATGTCATCGACCAGGAATGGGGCGACTTCACCGCAGAGATGTATGCCGAAGGACACTCCTTCTTCACCTACCTCAGCGACAACGCTGACTCACTTTCTTCGTGCTGCCGTCTGCGCAACGAAATCCAGGACAACGGCTTCAGCTATACCCTTGGTGCCGGTGGCGTTTCCACAGGCTCAAAGAGCGTGCTGACCATCAACCTGAACCGTTGCATCCAGTATGCCGCACGCAACAACATGCACTATCTCACCTTCCTTGAGGAAATCGTCGACCTCTGCCACAAAGTGCAGATTTGCTACAACGAGAACCTGAAGGAGTTGCAGAAAAAGGGTATGTTACCACTGTTTGACGCGGGTTACATTAATCTTGGTCGCCAGTATCTTACCATTGGCGTAAACGGCCTTGTGGAAGCTGCTGAGTTCCTGAAAATCAAGATCTCTGACAACCCAGAATATGAAAAGTTTGTGCAGGATGTACTCGGGCTCATCGAGCGTTACAACAAAAAGTACTACTCGAAGAAAGACGGCCTGATGTTCAACTGCGAGATGATTCCCGCCGAGAATGTGGGTGTGAAACACTCCAAGTGGGACAGAGAGGATGGTTACGAGGTTCACCGCGATTGCTACAACAGCTATTTCTACATCGTGGAAGACCCCAACACCAATGTCCTCGACAAGTTCCGCCTCCACGGCGAGAAGTACATCAAGCACCTCACCGGCGGCTCGGCGCTCCACTGTAACTTAGAGGAACACCTCACCAAGGAACAGTACCGCCAGCTGCTGCGTGTGGCTGCCCGCGAAGGCTGCAACTACTTCACCTTCAACATCCCGAATACAATCTGCAACGACTGCGGCCACATCGACAAGCGTTACCTGAAGGAATGCCCCGAGTGCCACAGCCACAACATCGACTACCTGACTCGCATCATCGGTTACCTGAAGCGCGTCAGCAATTTCAGCGAGCCGCGTCAAGAGGAAGCCGCTCGCCGTCACTATGGAAAAATGGAGATGGAAAGATGCTAAAGTTCGCTAATTTCGACATCGTGTTCCAGGAGGTACCTGACGAGGTAACCCTGGCTATCAATATCAGCAACTGTCCCAACCAATGCCCAGGTTGCCACAGCAAGTATCTGTGGGACAATGTAGGGTACGATTTGGACATGGAGAGTTTGGAAAACCTTGTGGGAAAGTACAAGTCGGGAATCACTTGCGTGTGCTTCATGGGTGGCGATGCCGATCCCCAAGAGGTAGCCAACCTGGCTCGACAATTGAAGTCGCACCACGACAATCTGAAAATGGCTTGGTACTCAGGCAAGAACGAGTTGCCGCAAAATGTCTCCGTCGACCACTTCGACTACATCAAAGTAGGACGCTATGTAGCCGAGTTAGGCCCCTTGGACAGCGCGACCACTAACCAAAGGATGATGAAACGCCTCGCTGACGGTCGCGTGAAAGACATCACCGAGTGGTTTCGAAAGAACAAGAAGGTGGTTGAATTAGAAAAGAATCCGATAGATTAAGCCTATCGGATTTTTTTTTATCTTTGCAGCCGCTTCAAAAAGCACATATTTCAACAATTATCAGCAATACAATTAAATTAAAATGAAGAAAGTATTAGGAATCATCGCGATGGCCATCATGGTTTCGGTGGGTCGCGTGTATGCCGATGAAGGCATGTGGCTCCCGATGTTTGTCGAGCGCCTGAATTATGTTGACATGCAGAAGATGGGGCTGCAATTGACCCCTGAAGAGCTTTACAGCATCAACCACAGCAGTCTGAAAGACGCCATCGTGGGTCTCGGCAGCGAAGCCCAACCGCGTGGCTTCTTCTGCACAGGTGAAATCGTGAGCGAACACGGTTTGCTCTTCACCAACCACCACTGTGGCTATGGCGCCATCCAAAAACTCAGCTCCGACCAACATGACTATCTCCGCGACGGCTTCTGGGCCAAGAACTACGGCGAGGAACTGCCCGC
>CAMYYB010000039.1 GCA_947303335.1 uncultured Bacteroidales bacterium
CGGCATAGAATCCGTATCAATCCGCAGCCTTGGCTGCAAAATTATCCGTTCAATCCGTCTAATCCGTAGTTTTATCATAGCTTCCGATAGTTCTTCTTAGCTTGCGCAGTATAAATGCTGGTGGGGTAGTCGTCAATCAGCTTCTCGAAGTGTGCCTTGGCTGACTCCTTGTCTTTCAGCTGGTTCTGCTCAATCTGTGCGGCCTGCATCAGGGCGGCGTCAGCCATGTAGCTGTCAGGGAAAAGCTCCACGATTTGCAGATACAGCTGCTCGGCAATCTCAAATCCGTTGCGCTTCTCGGCAATTTGCGCCTTGCGGAACAGGGCGTGAGGGATGCTGACCTCGTTGCCGTTGGGGATGATTTCGTCCAATAGGGTGATGGCTTCGTCTTCGCGCTGCTGGTAGATGCGGTAGTCGGCGCGGGCTAACTGCCTGAGCTCTGCGCCGGTAGAGTCGGCCTCAAGGTTGTCCTTGATGATGAGCGAGAGGGTCATGGCGTCGTTGGCGATGAGCTTTGAGGTGGCGGCTTTCAGCACCTTCAGCTGGCTCTCGGCCCATTCGTATTCGCCGATGAAGTAGCGCAGCTGTGCGTTTTTGAAGCGGGCTTCGTGGCCCAGGGGCTCTTCCTTCATGCTCTTGTCGACTTGGCTGTAGAGTAGGGTTGCCTCCCAAATCTCGTCTTCGTGCAGGTAGATGTCGGCCAGCTTCAGCTTCAGTTGGGCTTGGTCTTGTTTGCCGCCTGCATTGGGCAGCGTGTTGACCAGCAGGGCGACAGCCTCGTCGGTTTGTCCTAACTGATAGGTCTGGATGTCGGCTTGGATGAGGGTCAGTCTCGTGAGGTCGTTGCTGTTGATGTCGGTGTATGAGTCCTCGATGCGCTTGAGCAGGTTGCTGTAGGCTTTCTTGTCGGTGCTGTGTGTCGCTTGCAGTTGTTGGTAGTCCGTGTTGATGGCTCCCGTGAGTGCCTGACCGTAGAACGGATTGCTTTTGCCTTTGTTCTGGACGTAGCGGTAGCCTTCCTTGGCCACGTCAAACTGTTTGTTGCTCAGGCAGATGTTTGACAGGTTGATGATTTGTCCGTCCTGGTTGTTGGTCTTGCGGTCGATGCTCAGGCATTGCGCCAAGGCGATGTCGTAGTCCTCTTCCTGAGTGGCTAACCAAACCAGCAGTTGTGCCAGCTCAAGGTTGTCGGGCTTGTCTTGCGTGCGTTTCAGCAAGGCAGTGCGCAGCTCGTCGGTGATGCTCTTGTTGACATCGTAGAACAGCATCGACTGCAGGCGGTTGCGGATGTTGTTGTACTGCCCGGGATGGGCTTCCAACTCCATGAAATAGCAGCGGAAAGCCTCTTGGTAGTTGGCTGACGACTGGTGCATATAGGCCATGTCCATATAGAAGGTCTCCTGCCCATCAAACATCTTGTTGCCTTTCTCGTAGACGGCGGCGGCCATGTCAAAAAGCCTTCGCGAAAGCAGCTGATTGCCGAGGTTGCGGATGAAGGAGGCGTTTTCGGGCAGGGTCTTCAGCATCTCGTCGAACTGCTTCTGGGCCTTGTCGTTTTTGTCTTCAAGGGTGTACACGTAGACGAGGTCGACAAGGCATCGGCTGTAGTTGGGGTTGTCCTTGTAGTAGGCTTTCAGCTCGCGCTCAGCTTCCTTGTATTGTTGGAGTTGGAGGCAGCACTCGATGTATTGCTGAAAGTGGTAGGGCTGTTTTGTGCTGTTGTAGAGCTTCTTATAGATTTCCTGTGCCTTTTCGTAGTCCTGGTCTCTATAATATTGGGCAGCCAGCTGTTCGTCAATCTGCCGTTGCTCCCAGTTGGGGTCGGCTTTCTGCTTTTTCCCTTTGGGCGGCGTGCTGATTTGTGCGTTGGCTTGTAGGGCGAGAAAAAGCAGCACGAAGATATGGATGCAGCGCAGTTTCATCGTTTGAGGTTGCTCTTTTTCAGGTTGTTGAGTGACTTCTGGCAGCTCTTGAACCGGTCTTGGAAGTATTCCACTTGGGCGTGGATGGTGTCGGCGACCTTGGTCTCAGTTTCAAGGTAGATCAATGCCAAAGAGTCTGAAAGGTAGTGGCTCTCGGCATCTGATTTCAGGTTGTCCAGCTGTTGCACGACGTACTCCATCTTTTTGTTCATCACGGGCTTCACTTCCTTGAATTGGAGGAGGTAGGCTTGAGTCAGGTTGAGTTGTTCGAAGCTGGCATCCACTTGCTTTTGGCTGAGATGTTGCAGTAGGGAGTCGCAGAGCACGAAGTCTTTCTGAAGCTGGGCGAAGTCTTTGTCTTCGAGTCCTTGTAAAGATTGGCGGTCAGTCAACACTTGTTGTTTCAGTGTGTCGATTTTCTCAGCGGTGGTTTTGGGCTGGCTCGTGCAGGCGATGAACAGAGCGCAGGCGAAAACGGTGATTATACTTAGTGTTGTCTTTCTCATCATGATTGGGTTGAGTGTGCAAAAATACACAATTTGCCGAAACCAAACTAAAAATCCCGACTGCATGGAGGGCAATCGGGAAATGTGTATGTGTACGAATAAAACCTTATTCGGTGATTTCAGCTTCGACGGGGACGATGTTCACAAAGGATCTGTCGCCCTTCTTCTTCTGGAATTCCACGATACCGTCGCATTTGGCGTACAGGGTGTGATCCTTGCCCATGCCGACGTTCTTGCCAGGATAGTGCTGCGTACCACGCTGACGAACGATGATGTTGCCAGCAATAGCGGCTTGTCCACCGAAAAGTTTCACTCCGAGTCGCTTACTGGCGGACTCACGACCGTTGTCGGAACTACCAACGCCTTTCTTGTGTGCCATATCTTATTGTGTTTTTCGGGTTTTTTATTCAGTGATATTTTCAATCTTAATTTGGCTCAGATATTGACGGTGACCGTTAGAAGTCTGATAGCCTTTTCTTCTCTTCTTCTTGAAGATGATAACTTTGTTGCCCTTGCAGTGCTGCATCACTGTGGCTTCGACACAGGCACCGACTACCGTCGGGGCTCCCACTTTCGTCGAACCTTCGTTGTCAATCAATAAAACTCTGTCGAAGGAAACCTTGCTTCCCTCGTCCTCATGCAGCCTGTTGACGAAAATCTGTTGTCCTTTCGTCACCTTGAATTGCTGTCCTGCGATTTCTACTATTGCGTACATTTTTCGATGTCTTTATGAGATAGATACTCTTCTTTTTTTCGGACTGCAAAAATACAACTTTTTTCAATGCGACCAAGTTTTCTTTTCTTTTTTCATGATATTTTTCTTTTTGTCCGTTGGAATGTGCTTATAAGCATCGGATAATCAATTAAATATTTCGACTTCTTAAGCGTTTTTTCTTGCCTTTTTTCTACACATTTTGTGGGTTGTATGGCTAAAAAGATTACTTTTGCAGGCCGTTTCTATAGGGTTATACCTACTATTAATAATGGACGCTAAGGAGATAAATAGTCTGGTTGAGCGAATGAAGACAGGCGACAGAGAGTCTTTCAACAAGATTTTCCGTTGCTATTATACGCCTTTGGTCCGTTTCTGTTTCCGTTTTGTCGCCGATCAGGATATGGCCTCTGAAATTGTCCAGGATTTGTTCGTAAGGCTCTGGACAGGCCGTGAAAAGCTTAAGATCTCTACTTCCTTTGACTCTTATATGATGAGTTCGGTGCGCAACGCATCCTACACCTATATTAATACGCAGCGCTCGCGTAACGAAGCGCACATGCAGATGTATTCTGGCGAGTCGGACGAAACTGACCCTTCCGACAGGCTACAGTCCAATAATTTGGAGGAATCTTATCGGAAGGTCCTGGCAGCTATGCCGGAAAAACGGCGCGAAGTGTTTATGGCCAGTCGCTATGACGGATTGAAATATGCTGAAATTGCTGAGAAGCTCAATATCTCACAAAAGACCGTTGAAGCCCACATGATGGCGGCCATCAAACAACTTAGGGAGGGACTGAAAGAATACCTATAGAAAAAAGTTGAAAAAAATACATTTTCGACTAAGGGTAAATTTCAAGTTGTTAGTCTTATAGGTGAATCAACGAGATAAAATCGATAACAATGATTTTGGCAAACGAAAGATATGACGCGATGATTAGAAGCTATCTTGACGGGCAATGCTCGCAGGATGAGGCTCTTGCGCTGCTTTCGTGGATTGCCGAATCAGAAGAGAACCGTGAGTATTTCGAGTCTTTCAAAGATGTCTGGTCACTCACGGCTTTTTCGTTTGATGATGATGCCGTCGATGTAGAAGCCGCCCTTGAGCTGGTGAATGAGAAGATTGAAGCCGCCGAAGTGGAGACCAAAACCGTTGAAATGCCTTGGATTCGTAGGCATTACAAGTATGTTTCAGGCATCGCGGCTGCCTTCATCGTCGCTTTGTTCATCGGTTTTTTGGTTCGCAATCCATTCAATCCAACCGTCACTTACGCTTACAACATTGAAAACGAATCGACATACATTCTGCCGGATGGTACCTTGGTCAACTTTGATGATGAAGGCACCCTCAGCCACCCCAAGCATTTCGCCGCCTCAGAGCGCTCTGTTGACTTTGAAGGTGTCGCCTTTTTCGCTGTGACCAAGGCTGAGACACAACCTTTCGTGATTCATTGCAACAAGATGGATGTGGAAGTGCTGGGTACCAGTTTTCAGTTGAATGCCGAAAAGAATGCAGAGCGTTACACCCTTGACCTCTATTCGGGCAAGGTGAAGATGACCGCTTTCGACAAAAAAGGCAACACCTTGTCGCAAGTGGAAGTCAATCCTGGCGAGCGCGGCGTGTTGGATGTCGTTGAAGGCGAACTGAAAACCATGACCTATGCCGAGGTGAAGGAAGAAGAACTAAAGACCGACCATGTGCTTGACTTCAATAATGTCAGCTTGAATACCATCGTTCAGACCGTGGAGTTTATTTACGGTGTTGAGGTGGAACTGCCTGATGCTTACGCTGATGAGAAGGTTACGATGCGTTTCTCCGATAAGGATTCGGTGGATGAGGTGGTCGAAACCATCGCTACGCTCTTCGACCTTGAAGTGAGCAAGAACGAAAAGACTTACACGATTCATTGATTCGGTAACGCCGATTTCCCGAAAAAAATTCACTAAAAACCGAGTATATCGGTTTTTTGTCGTATTTTAGCAGCCAATTTGTGAACCTATTTCAGAAATGAGACTTCGGAAATCCATTATATTAGTGCTGTTGTTTTTAGTTTGCACCCTATTCCAAAGAACATACGCACAACCACTTAACCCTTTGATTTCGTTTTCGGTAGAATCTTGTAGCCTCGATGAAGCCTTGGAGAAACTGTTTGCTGAATACGAACTGAATGTGGCGTTCAGCAAAGCGGAATTGCATAGCATCCATATTGAGGGCTATTCCTGCTCCTATAAGTCGGTCGAAGAGGTTCTCTCCGATCTTTTGAGAGGGACAGGCTATGGATTCAAGAAAGTTGGAAAGCAGTATGTCATCCGGAAAGACCAGAAAATCATAGCAGAAGAACCAGAAACCCCAGAGCCGGTGTTGCCGCTTCCGGAAGAGGTTGTCGTACGGAAAACGGATACCTTGGTCAGCAAGGCCGCCGACACCATCCGTATTATCGACACGGTGAGGCACATTGTCACGGTGATGCGTTATGATACGGTGGTTCAGGTGGAAACGCAACACGATACAGTATATTCGGTGAAATACAAGGGCCTTGAATTGCCTTGGCCGAGTTTTAGGGATAACGGATGGTATTTGTCCCCGTCATTGACTCTCAGTAAAATGAACATGGAGTATAATACGCTGGAGACCGAAAACCCGATTCAAATCGCTCCGGTTTCAGCGTATGCAGTGGGCCTCGACTTTGGGTATAAGTATAAGCGGCTGAATGTAGGGCTGTCTCTGGCGTATAAATCGATGAAGTATTCCGTTTCTTTCGGTCACAGTATTGCTGAAGGCGATTACTATGTGAACGATACGCTGGACACCTATTATGTAGTGTATCCTACGGGCGATACCACCTACCATTACATACTGGATTCCACCTACATTCCGTTGACCATCACCAACTATGCCTATCGCGATGTCAATCGGATTGATTATTTGAGTCTTGGACTTTTTGTTTCGCTGGATGTGGTGAAGTTGGACTATTTCAGATTGTTTGCTAAAATGGGGCTTACAGCCGATCTTCCCGTGGCGTGTTCAGGCTCCTATTTTATCGAAGAGGCACCCTATCAATATGAAATAAAGAGAGAGCAAGCCGAGTCGGTGAGGTTGGCGTGGCTTGGCGGCTTGGGACTGGGGTGGAAGTTGGGCAATCATTTCGAGTTGGTGCCTGAAGTGCATTACAGGCAAATGGTGGGTTCGCCTTATCGCGCCGACTTGCCCCTCGATATGCGCTTGCGTTTCTGGGATTTCCGTTTGGGTTTGACCTATTATTTCTAAAACTATGCTACGGGCCGGATTCATAAGATGCCTTTTGCTTGCCTCGCTGATGCTGACGGGTTTCTCCGTTGAGGCCCAGCATTATGTAGCCATCGACGGCGAGGTGGACACCGTCCTGGTGCTTCCTCGCTTGGGTGGTGACTCGGCTTATCTGGTCAATAATGCGCTGACGGTGATGCCGGATGGGGTGCTGAATGTCGAGGCAGGTGTGAGCATCTATTTCGGGCAGTCGGCTTACCTCCGTGTTGACGGCGGCAGTATGCAGATGAACGGTACCTGCAATGATTCGATTTACTTGTATTGCTATGAGTTTTCTCACGACTGGGCCGGCGTACAACTGAAGAATATTGTCGAGGATGATTCGCTGTGTTTCTCATACGTGAAAATGGTGGGTGCACAGACTGCCTTGAACGCCTCCAATTGCCGCAATGTCAGCATCAAACATTGCTCTTTCGACAACTACTATGCGGGAAAAGGCATTGAGCTCATCGACTGCTGCGACTTCAATATTGACAGTTGCTTTTTCGACAACTGCGTTTCGGGCATTGAACTGAAGGCAAGAGCCAACCACAGCTTGGGCAACCGCATCACGCATAGCATCTTCGATAAAGGTCAGATTAACGTCGAAGTGTCCAACGAGGGTTATGGCTACAAATGCCACAACACGGTCATTTCCGATAACTGCTTCCAAGGGGCGACTACGGCCATCAGTTTCGCTTCCGTGGGTGGCCTGTCGGATATGGATGCCGTGAACTATATCCTCAACAACATGATTTCGTCTGACTTGCCGGAAGGTGGCTCAGGCTATGCCTCTTACGGCATCAAGGCGGCTATGGACTCGTTGGTGATTCGCAACAATACCTTCTGGAGCAATGACGAAGCCATTACCATGTTGCGCGTTTGCCATCTCATCATTGAGAAGAATACCTTTTACGATAACGACTTGCTGTTGACCAATCTGCTGGCTTCAGGCTCGGCCACGTTTACGGGCAATGTCATCAGCGAGGCAAAGAAACGTGTCGTGAGTTTCCCGTCGGGACTGTCGCGCTTGAATGGTAATAACTTTTTGAAGTATAGGACAAGCTCTACGCTTTTCGCTAATGCCAGCTTTGAGGATGTCGATATGCGAGGCAACTATTGGGACACCGATGACCCTGCTGTGATAGAAGGTGTGGTGTTGCATAAACACGATACCCCTTCATTGGGTGAAATCTTTTATGAGAACTATCTTCCGGAATGTGTAATGGACGCACCTGTAGCACCTCCGTTTAAGGTGAAGAAGCAATTCGTCAACGACCAGTGGCTGATTTCATGGGATGCGAACGAGGAGCCGGACTTCGACCATTATGTATTGTTTTACGGTAACTTTGACCATTACAAGTTTGCCAGACATACAGATTCGATTTTCGAAACCAGTTACGTCTTGTCTTCGCAGTTGGCTGAAAACGTGGCGGTGGCCGCCTGTGACCATCATTTCGACTTTGACGTGTATGCCACCCCGGGACAGAGCGCCTATGCTTTTGCCACCTACTATCCCTACGCGGGTGCTGACGGTGAGCTTTGCGCTCCGCAGGAGGGCTTTACCATAGAGGATTCCAGTATCCCTTATACTTACAACCGTTTTGTTTGGCGTACTTCGGGCACAGGGGTGTTCTCCGATTCGCTGTCGTTGTGCCCTGTGTATTATCCTTCGGAGGAGGATTTCGATTTGGGTGAGGTGATGTTGACCCTCCGTGTGACCAGCCTTGATGAAACCAAGACGGATGTGTTGCGACTCGGCCTGCATAAGCAGATGGAGGTGTATGCCGGCTCTGACTATTATGGAGGTCTCGACCGACCTGTGACGCTTTCAGAGGCTTGGGCCGAGAACTACGATTCTCTTGCGTGGCATTCTCTCGGTGACGGTTTCTTCGACGACCCCTACCTTTTGACCCCTGTCTATTATCCTGGTGAACAAGACAAGCTTTTGCGTTCCTTTGACTTGGTGCTTGAGGCTTGGTCGTTTTGTGGCTATGCTTCCGATACGGTGCATTATGACTTGTATGAGGAATTTGAACTGAATGGAAAGATTTGGGCAGAGGGTCTCCCTTATCCCAACGCTCAAGTGCTGGCAGTGGCGGTGAACGGCGACAATCCTTTCTTCTCGGGTTTCTATCGCACGGTCTCTGACGAGGAGGGCAGTTTCAGTTTCAACACTCTGCTCCCCGACACCTATATTCTGTATGCCTTCTCCGATACCTTGGACTTGAATCATGCCGGTGCATATTATCTGGGAGATGAGCTGTGGAATGAGTCCAATATGATTCGGGTGGACGGCAATGTCTACGATGTCGATATGGTGCTTCCTTCCCGTCAACCGGGTTTTGCGGTGGGCGTCGGACATATCGGCGGCGTGTTTGATTATCCCGAAATGGATTTCCGTGCCGGTGATTTCTACTGCACTTCCTGGCTTCACAATTCAGGTGATATGGAGTTCTGCAACGGAGGCCTTTCTAATGTCGGGGTGCTTCTGCTTGATGCGTCCCAACAGCGTATCCTTGGTTTCACGCTTACTGATGCAAGGGGATTGTTCTGTTTTAGCGGCCTGCCTTTCGGCACTTATCGTGTCATGGCGGATGTGCCTCGTTACGGACGCGGGATGTGCGAACAGGTCGCCTTGTCGCCCGAACAGCCTTCGATGGAGGATTTGTACCTTTATATTAATGAGCGCGGCAGGGTGTCGATGCGGCAAAACGGGACTGCATTTGAAGAAACAGCACTGGCGCTGTTCCCGAATCCCGTGCAGGATAAGCTGATAGTTAGTGGACTGCAAGGGCTTGGGGATTATACGATAACGATTACAGATGTACTCGGCAGAACAGTGAACATGGTTCCTGAAGTGAGTTGCAATCCTCAAGGAGAATGCCAAGTGAAGGTGGACGGTCTTCAGCAAGGGGTTTACTTCTTGACGGTGAAGGGTGCGGAGCGTACGGATGTTTTGAAGTTTGTAAAGAATTAAACGATTGATGATGAAAAAGATAATCGGATTATTGTCACTGTTTATGCTCTCTGTCGCGTCCTTTGCCCAATGCGTGGTCTCGGGATATGTGTACGAGCAGGACGGCATTGTGCCTATTGAGGGTGCTACGATTACTTTTTCGGGCTACAGCTTGGAGGGCGACACCCTGTGGACTGAGTTTTTGACCGATACTTTGGGCTATTATGAGGCCGTGATGGCCGCTGGCAACTATGAGGTCTCGGCTTCTATGGAAGGTTATCAGACGGTTTTTCTGCCTGATTCTTTGTATATCGACGAGAATCAGTTTATGCAGAGCATCGACTTTGTGCTACATGAGATCTATTATCCTGTGCGTTATGTGGCTGCCCGTCATTTCGCCAACGACTTTGTGCGCCTGTCGTGGTCGATGGATGAGCCTCTTTTGCATGAAGGTTTTGAGTCGGGAGATTTCAGTCGGTTCAATTGGGTCAATGTGCTCTCGGATTATCCTTGGGCGGTTGACACCACGAATGCCTATGAAGGTGCTTTCTGCATGAGGTCAACCTGTGAGGGGCAGCCTGAGGGACAGTCTGTCATTGAGGTGCCGGTGTATGTCCCTTGGTCGGGCGAGATGAGCTTCCAGAGCAAGATTTCTTCTGAGGCCAACTGGGACCGGGGCTATTTCTATATCGACGATGTGAAAATGATGGAGTGTTCGGGCGAAAGCGACTGGGAGGAGCACCGTTTCCCCATTACCGAGGGTGAGCATGTGTTTCGTTGGGCCTATTTAAAGGATGCCAGCAATGACGGTGGTGCCGACTGCTTCTATGTGGACGACATCCATTTCTTTATAGAAGGTGAGAAAGTCCAGCGCTCGTTCCAGTACTTCAATCTCTATCGCCGCCGCTTTGATGAGGAGGCCGTGCTTCTGGCTTCTCATCTCACTGATACGGTGTTTATGGAGATGAACTGGAGCAGCCTCTCTTGGGGCAAATACCAATGGGGCGTGAGCTGCGTCTACGAGGGCAACCGTACGGCTACGGACACGGTGTGGTCGGCTTATCTGGATAAGGATATGACCACGGTCTTCGAGCTGGAGGTAACGACCAATGTCGGACTATCGGCGCAAGGGGCTGAGGTGGCATTGTTCTCTGAGGATAATGAATATCATGGCGTGGTGAACAGCAACGGACAGCTGACCTTGCCCAACGTCTATCGCGACAGCTATCTCGTTAGTGTGAGTCTGGCGGGTTTTGTCGACTATGTTTCAGATACGCTGGTCACCGTGATGGAACCCACCCAGTTTGAAGTGGAATTGCGTGAGGCCGTCAAAGGTGTCGATAGTTTGTATGTCTCCTCGACGGGATGGGCGATTTGGGAACTTTCCGATACGCTCTATCGCGATTTGCAGTTTTTCGAGCTGCAAATCGATGGGGAGCCGGTCTTGGTCACTGAGCAATTGTTCTGTCAGCTCGATGTGTCGCAACTGAACCCGGGCGACACCAGCGTGGTTGCCGTGCGTCCCGTCTATCTTTCCGACACCTGCGAATGGCGTACCTGCCAATGGGTCTACCGCTCCTGTGCCGATTTCCCGTCGGCAACAAGCTTAGCGGCAGTCATTCATGAAAACAGCGTGTCGCTCTCGTGGCATTATCCCGAAAACGACAGCGTCATTGGGGCGGTCTTGTATCGCGACGGCTTGCTGTTGGGCTTCATGGAGGCAGACAGCTATGTGGACGAGGCCGTTGAGATGCAAGGCACTGCCGAATATGTGCTTCGGGTGGTTTACGACGGTGATTCCTTAGGCAGCTATTATGCCATGGCCTGCGAGGAAGCCATCAGTGTCACCTTCCCGGCGTTCTGCGACCCGCCCACCAAGCTCTATGCCGAGAATTATTTGGGCGATGATGAAGAATATGGCGCTTTGGTGTCGTGGGGTGACCGTCCTGAGCCCAACGAGGCTTGGCTGCATTTCGACAACGGACAGTATATGAACTCAGTGGGTGGCGGCGACGAGCCCGTAATCTTCTGGAGCATCCGTTTCGATGCCGATACCTTGGCGCATTACCAAGGGACCACCCTCCGAAAGATTACCCTGTTCGATGTGGGGGCGGGCACCTATCAGCTGTGGATTTACAAAGGCGGCGAGACCGCTCCCCGCACCCTCCTTTACTCGAAAAACATGACCCTGACGGGCAGCAATGCCTGGCACGAGGAGACGGTGGCGCCCGATGTGGCGATACCCGAGAACGAGCCCTTGTGGGTGGTGGTGGGTCAGCAGGGCTTGAGCCGTCCGGCGGCGGTGTGCTCCGATATGGGCAACCCCGATGGACGCTGGGTGTCGCTCAACGGCACTGACTGGACCGATTTGCATACCTATAATATGCACTATACCTGGATGCTGCGGGCCTTTGTCAGCGACCGGCTTGGCAGAATGCATCCGCTGAGCAACGACAACTATTCTTTGCAGCATTACAACCTGTACCGCTCCTACGACAATGCCAATTATCAGCAGATAGCCACCGTTCCGGCCATCGAGGGACAACAATTCTATCAATACCGGGATGTGCTGGTAGGGGAGACCCACCACGATTTCTACTACAAACTGACGGCGGTCTATCTCTCCGACGAAAACGAGGAATGCGAGTCTGACTTTGCCGGTTCGTTGGCCGACCCCGAGCGGGACTATGTGATGGTGGACGATGCCTGGGACGTCCCGGAGAGCCAGATGGACGCTGTTGAGCTGTATCCCAATCCCACCGGGGGCCGCCTCACAATAAGCGCCAACGGGATGCGACAGATAAGCCTCTACAACGCCCTGGGGCAGTGCGTCCAGACCCTTCAAGTGAATGCCGACAGTCTCACCCTCGACGTGTCAGGCTGCGGCAGCGGAGTCTATCTGCTTCAAATCACCACCCAAGGCGGATTATTTACCCGCCGCTTGGTTGTTTCGTTGTAATGGGAACAGCCCTCACCCCCGACCCCTCTCCCCGAGGCGAGGGGAGAAGTCCGCGCCATCAGCCAGCGAAAAAAACACGAAACCTTCTGTAGGGACGCACCGCGTGCGTCCGTTGCACCGCATAGCCCTCACCCCCCGACCCCCTCTCCCCGAGGCGAGGGGGAGGCGCAAAGCGACGCAGAGAAGCAGTACCTTAAATATATTCATCCGTCAGGTCATCATCCGGCAGGCCAGCGTCCGGTAGGCACCCCTCTCCACTGTGGAGAGGGGCAGGGGGTGAGGTCAAAAAAAGGCAAGTATTTTGAAATAATTTTCAATTCCCTTTCGGGGGCGCAACGGCTTCGGCGCGTTGAGCCCCCGAGCTTGAAACAAACAAGAAAATCAACCCTAAAATCAACTCTCAATCATGGTGCAAACAAAACTAATAGTTTTATGACCAACGAAATTAATAGTTTCGTTACCTATGAAATTAATAGTTTCGTTGCCTACGAAATTAATAGTTTTGTTTCGGACCAAATTATCAACCTTAAAAACAAAAAAAAAGATTCAGTACAAAGTTTGCTTAAACAATGGAAATGAGGCACTTGGCATCGACCAAAAGACCATCACCACCAACTAGGACGTGAAGACCTGCGCCGAGCAGGCTCTTGCCCTCGAGATTGCACACTCCCCCCCCCTTATCCCTGAGCAGGTGGCCAAGGCTGTGCTGGAGAACTTCTGCAAGGCAGCAGCCCATCTGATGTCGATGGGATTTGCCATCCAACTGAAGAACGGCAACAACGTTGCCCTTAGGATTCATCCCGATATCCATGTGAAGGGCGGCAATATCAACTTGGAGCGGGCCAAGGAGCTTGTCTCGAGGGTCGCCTTTCCGCGTTTTTCTGACGCTTTACTTCCTTATCATCATCTTCGCCACGGCTCCTTCTGCATTCCTGATGAGATACATCCCTTCTGAAAGGTCGCTTAAATCAATTTGGTTCAAGCCTTTTTTCACCGGACAGGTCGCCACGATGCGGCCCTGAAGGTCGATGACCTCGATGCTTGAGTCCGCTTCAGCCTCGATGCTGCATGCTCCGTTGGTGGGGTTGGGCCAGAGGCGAAGGGTGGCTGACTCGGGCTCGATCAGGCCCACGTTGCCTCCGTTGCCTTGGGTGAAGAACTTGTGGATTTCGTTGAAATAGCTGATGTCGTACTGGTTCTCGTCGAGATACCAGGTGTGGTTGCCGCCTATGACCTTGATGTGCTGCACCTCGGCATCGCCCTCGTAGGTGTAGCGCACAAAACGCAGTCCGTCGTTGTGCAGGTCGGGAAGGGTGTCGATGCTGGCCTCGCCTGTGCAATGGTTGGCGTTTTTCCAGTAGTTGAGGATGGCTTCCACGCCCAGTCCGAGGTTGCTCCCGAAATACTGTGAGCCGCCGTCGTAGCCCACCACGGGGTCGGAGGTGCCGTGAATGTGCAGCATCCTGACGGGGGCCGCCGGCGTATAGGTAGCCATCGTGTGGGTGATGAGTCCGCTGACGGGAGCACAGGCCGTGATGCGGTCAGCGTGCTCGATGGCCATGCGGTGGGTCATGAAACCGCCCATCGAGAAGCCCGTGAAGAAGACGCTGTCCAAGTCGACGGGATACTGCGTGGACAAGGTGTCGAGCAGGGCCATCAGGAAACCTGAGTCGTCGATGGAGCTGTTCGTCAGCGCCGCGTTCCACATCGTGTAGCCGGATTGTGCCAGCGCCTGCGGCACCACCATCATCCAGCCATACGCATCGGCAATCTGCTGGAAATGGAATTCGTTGTCGAGGCGGGTGATGTTGTCGCCCAAGCCGTGCAGGAAATACACGATGGGCATCGCCTCCTTGTTCTGTGTCGGGGTCTTCACCAGATATTCACGTTGACCCCCTTGCCATTCAAAGTATTGAATCTGAGCCCTCACCGATGTCATCGACATCAGGACTGTCAAGAGAAAAAAGTATTTCTTTACCATAATGTATGTGTATTAGATTGTTCTCGGTTGCAAAAATAGGACTTTTTTCCATACCTTTGCAGCCCCAATACGCTAAGCGATGATTTCCATCCAGAATTTGAGTATGCACTTCACCGGTGAGGACCTTTTCACCGACATCTCCTTTCTCATCCGCGAGAAGGACCGCATCGGTTTGGTGGGCAAGAACGGTGCGGGCAAGACGACCCTGCTGAAACTGATCTGCGGACTGGAACAACCCTCGAAAGGCGACGTTGTTGTTCCCCAGGGCGTTACCATAGGCTATCTGCCGCAGGAGAAGAACGTGAACAGCCCGCGTACCGTCTTGGATGAGGCGCTCTCGGCTTTCGATGAATATCACCGTTTGGAACGCGAATCGGAGCGACTGCAACAGGAGCTGGCCGACCGCACGGACTATGAGAGCCAGCAATACGAGAAGCTGATTGTCAGGCTGAACAACCTGAACGACAGGCTTGCCCTGCTGGGCGGCAATAGCATTGAGGGCGAAGCGGAACGTATCCTTGTGGGTTTGGGCTTTGAACACGAGGATATGCTTCGCCCCATGCGCGAGTTCAGCAACGGCTGGCAGATGCGCGTGGAGCTGGCCAAAATCCTGCTGAAGAAACCGAATCTATTATTGCTTGACGAGCCGACAAACCACCTTGATATCGAGTCCATCCAATGGCTCGAAGGTTTCCTGAAGTCGTACTACGGCGCCATCCTGATGGTGTCGCACGACCGCGCCTTTTTGGACAACATCACCATCCGCACGGTGGAAATCTCGAACGGAAAGATATACGACTACAAGGTCCGCTATTCCGACTATGTGGCGCTGCGCGAGGAGCGCGTCGACATGCAGCGCTCGGCCTACGAGAACCAGCAGCGCGAAATCAAGAACATCGAGGCTTTCATCGAGCGTTTCCGCTACAAGGCCACCAAAGCCAAGCAGGTGCAGAGCCGCGTGAAGCTGCTGGAGAAGATGGAGGAGATAGAAATCGACGACATCGACAGCACGGCCATCCATTTCAAGTTCCCTCCGGCGCCGCATTCGGGCACCGTTTCCCTCGAGCTGAACCATGTGGGCAAGTCGTATGGCGACAACGTGATTCTCAAGGATATCAACCTGTTGATTCCGCGAGGGGAGAAGATTGCTTTTGTGGGCCGCAATGGCGAGGGCAAGTCAACCTTGTCGAAAATCATCTGCGGGGTGCTCGACCATGAGGGCGAGGTGAAGCTGGGCCACGAGGTCAAGATTGGCTACTACGCCCAGAACCAGCAGGATATGCTCGACATGAACAAGACCGTCTTCGAGACTTTGGACGATGTGGCGGTGGGCGAGATGCGCCTGAAGGTGAAAGCCTTGCTGGGCTCCTTCCTCTTCCGCGGCGACGACATCGACAAGAAGGTAAAGGTGCTTTCGGGTGGCGAGAAGGCCCGCCTGTCCTTGGCCAAGATGCTGCTTTTCCCCACCAATCTCTTGGTGTTGGACGAGCCTACCAACCATTTGGACATGCTCTCGAAGGACATTCTGAAGAACGCCCTGATACAGTACGACGGCACCTTAATTATTGTCTCCCACGACCGCGACTTCCTGCAAGGGCTGACCAACAAGGTCTACGAGTTCCGCAAGCCGCATATCAAGGAATACATCGGCGACATCTACGACTTTTTGGAGCAAAAGAACCTGATCCATTTGAAAGAGCTGGAGTTGGCGGCCAAGCAGCCGAAGACAGTCGTCAGCGAACCCGTCTCGCAAAACAAGCTCAACTACGAGCGCAAGAAACAGATTGACGCCAAGCTGCGCAAGGTGGACAAGGAAATTCAGCGTTTGGAGACGGCTATCGGCAAACTGGAAACCGAGCTGTCCGTGCAGGATGTCATCATGGCTAACCCTGCGGAGCATCCCGAGGTGAAAGTGGACAACGACTGGTATTGGGCCTACGGCAAGAAGAAAGAGGAATTGCAGGCGCTTTTGGACGACTGGGAAGAGAAGCAGATGGAGCGGGAAGAGGTGATGGCGGAATACGAGAAATAAATCAGTCCGCCGTCTCGTTCACGGGTGTTGTCACTTCAGTCACCACCACCACACTTTCATTATTCAGACGCACTTTCAGCCAACGTCCGATGCGGTTTTCGATGTCGGCCTCGATAGGCTGGTCGCTGCTGATGATGGCTACAATCAGTTCGGTATTCTCCGGGCCGTTGGCATTGACCGCTGAACCGCGCGTCAGGCTGAGGCTGGTGATGTCGGGATATTGTGCGAACAGCTCTTTTGCAATGGCATCGACCGGAATCTCTTTTCCCTTGTAGTCGTTGAGTTGGGCATCCAGTTTCGCGATGCTGTCGTTTAACCGTTTGATTTGTTGGTCAGTATGCTCGTAGATACCTCTCACGATTTCGGCTTCCGATACATCCTGGCGCACTGTGGTGGCATCCTCGTGGAAGACAATTTGGCCACGGGTTATGCCGTATTCCTCTGCTTTTTTATAGAGTGTTGATTTGGCTTCGGGCGTCAGGCTTTCGCCGGCAAGGAACAACTCCAGCTTGGGGTCTTTCCGTGAATAGGTGACCTTGTGGTCGTAGATAAAGCATTTGCCGAGGTTTTTGTTTTCGGCCACCACCTTGTCGGCGTGACTTATGAAGTTGTTCTCCTTCACCATGTTGACAGCTGAAATCACGCTGGGCACGATGACGGCAACAAGGATGAGATACATCACCGGTTTGGACAACTTCTTGTTGCCGTTGGCGGTCTCCACTATAGGGAAGCGGAAATACTTCACGGCAACGAAAGTGGCCAAGGCGATAAAGATGCTGTTGATGGTGAACAGGTAGAGCGCACCGAAGATGACAGAACCTTTCCAGATGGAGATGCCATAGCCTACGGTACATAGGGGCGGCATCAATGCTGTGGCGATGGCGACCCCGGTGATGACGCTGCCCTTATCCTTGCGTGAGGTTTCAATGATGCCAGCAAAGCCACCGAACAGGGCGATGAACACATCAAAAATGGTGGGACGGGTACGGGCGAGCAGTTCGGAAGGATTGTACAGACTCAAGGGACTGAGCACAAAGAAGAGCGATGAAGCGATAATGCTGATCATCACCATCACGGCGAAATTCTTCAGGGCGTTCTTCACTAGTTCATTGTCTTGGGTGCCCACGCCTAAGCCGAAGCCCATGATAGGACCCATCACGGGCGAAATCAACATGGCGCCGATGATGACGGGGATGGAGTTGACGTTCAAGCCAACAGAGGCGATGACGATAGCGCAGGCCAGGATGAAGACGTTGGTGCCCCTGAAGGCGATGTTCTTTCGTATGGAGGTGCTGGCGTTCTCATAGTCAATCTCATCAGAGAGGTGGATGATGGAACGGAGGTATATCAGAATTCTAAGGAAGATGTTCTTCATGGCAGTTAAAATTTCAAAGGTGCAAAAAACGGCAAAAAAATCGAATCCCGCAAGACTCATGAACGAAAAATGCTTCTAAAGGCAATAAGCATAGGGAATATTTCGACACGGCCTAAAAGCATAATTAGCATTGCTGACAGTTTTTGGAAGCCCAACAGTCCGGCATAATTGCCCATCGATCCGACCGCGCCAAACCCTGGACCCACGCTGCCCATGCAGGCAATAGAGGCTGACACTGAGGTCTTGAAGTCCATGCTGATGGAAAAGATGATTGTGCCGACAGCGATGATGAGGATATAGGTGCCCATAAAGGCAATGATTGAACTGACGTTTTGTTCTGTTTTAACCTGTCCGTCCACTTTGATGCGGCTCATGTTGTTGGCCCCAATGAGTGAGTCAACCATCCCTCTCAGGCTTTTGATGACGATGACGAAGCGGTCCATCTTCATGCCGCCCGAGGTGGAGCCCGAACAACCGCAAACCAGAGAACATAGTATCAGAACGCCTATGCTTCCTGTCGGCCACAGGTTGGTGTCGGCGGTGGCAAATCCTGTCGTCGTGGAAAGTGAGCACACTTGGAAGGCCGCCAAACGCAAGGCTTTGGAGAATGTGGCACAAGTGCCGCTGAAATACAGGTCAGCTGTCACAATGAGTGTGGCTATCGCAACGAGAATCAAAAACCATCGGATGACTTGTGTGTTGAAAAGATTCTTGTGGGTTCGGCTGTCGGGCCAAACGGTGGAGAACATCAGGCTGAAGTTGGTGGCCCCCATCAGCATGGCGGCAATGAGGATGATTTCCACCATCACATTGTTATAATAGGCAACGCTGAGATTCTTGATGCAGAAGCCGCAGGTGCTGCAAGCCGACATGGCCATAGTGATGGCATCGAACCAAGGCATTTTGGTGAGTTTGAGTGCAATAGCTGAAACCGTAGTGATGACGATGTAAACGGTAAGCATCCTGTAGACAAAAAACTTCCTGCGTCCGCCGTAGTAGGATTTGGCGAGGTCGGATAACTCGGCACTGGCTAAAATGGAATGGCGGTCGTGTTGTCCGGAAATGACCAATGAGACAAGGGTGACGATTCCGATACCCCCCATCCAGGCAGTGGCAATGCGCCAGAATTGCAGGCCTCTGGGCAAGGCCTCGATGTTGTTCAAAATAGAGGCACCTGTGGTGGTGAAGCCCGAGACACTCTCGAAGAAAGCGTTGATGACGGTGAACTCACCACCAAACATCATGAAAGGTATGGCACCAAAGATACAGGCTGCAATCCAGCAGCCTGTGACGATGCGATAGCCTTCTTCAAGGTTCATCTTTTCTTGTGGTTTGGTGCTGATGATGGCAAATACTCCGCATAGCGTTGAGGCCATTGCGGAGAAAATCAAGGGATTAAAGCTGTCGTCGCTGTCGTTGCGAAAGGCTATGAATGCAGCCAAGTACATGAGAAGTGATACGCCTATCGAGGAGAATCCGGCATAACGAAGGGTGGTATTCCATTTTTTCATAGGTTGTCGTTTTTGAAAACAGCGACAAAAATATTGGGGTGTTTTACATGAGTCAATACAATAATGCTTATCTTTGCATTGATAAAAATCAATACAGATGACGTTGCAACAATTGGAATACATTATCGCCATTGAGCAATACGGCCTTTTCGTGGAGGCTGCCGAGGCCTGCGGCGTGACCCAGTCAACGATGAGCCTGATGGTGAAAAAACTGGAAGAAGAACTGGATGTTCGCATCTTTAACCGTGAGACGCATCCCGTTTCGGTGACGGAGATTGGGCGGAAGATTATCGATGAGGCCAAGCTGGTTGTCTATCATTCCAAGCAATTGGTGGAACTGACGCGCTCGGAAAAGGAACTCTGTTCGGGCAATCTGGACATTGCTATGACGACTACGGTGGCCCCCGTGCTGATGGCAGGTATGTTCAAGTTCATGAAGAATCATTATCCTTCCCTCCGGCTGCGGACAGAGGAAATGATTACTTCCACCATATTATCCAAACTGAAGAAAGCGGAGATTGACATGGGTATTTTGGCTTCCTCCGTCAACGACCCCGACCTGCTTGAAGTACCTTTGTATCAGGAAAGGTTTTTTGCCTATGTCTCCCCGGAAGACACCATGATGCAACAGGAGAGCATAGAAAAGGCTCATGTGCTCGACCATCCCGTTTGGATTATGAGAGACGGTGTACAACTGTTTGACCGTTCCATGCTGAAGCCCGACGAGGTGTTTACTTACGAGAAGATGTACGAAGGCGGCAGGGTAGGTGTGTTGATTCAGATTGCCAATGAAAACGGAGGCATCACCATCATCCCTGAGACGCACATTAGGCTGTTGCCGGAATCGATGCGGCGGTGCCTGAAGCCCATCGTTAACCCTGAGCCGAAAAGGACTATCTGTCTGGCATTCAGGAAGGATTATATTCACGAGCGGATGATGAACATGGTGGTAAAGACCATCAAGACCATCATTCCCTCGGAGATGTGGGACGATACAATCCGGACGGATTACTTGAGGCTATAATTTGCCCGCGACAACCTCTGCAATTTGTTCCAACCACAGCTGGTCGGTGGCATCAAAGGTGGCTAAATTCTCGCTGTCGATGTCCAAGACACCGATAACTTCCTCACCTTTTATTAATAGAGGCACCACGATTTCGCTGCGCGACTCGCTGCTGCAAGCGATATGTCCGGGGAATTGCTCCACGTCTTCCACCACAAGGGTCTTCTTCTCTTTCCAAGAAGTGCCGCATACGCCTTTGCCGAATCCAATGCGGGTGCAGGCCACCGGACCTTGGAAGGGACCGAGTACCAGTTGGTTGTCTATCACACGATAAAAGCCTGTCCACCAGAAATGAAAGGCTTCATGAATCAAAGCAGCCACGTTGGCCATGTTGGCGATAGGGTCGCTTTCGTCTTTTACCATCGCTTTTACCTGAGCGAGTAACAGTTTATAGGTCTCGTTTTTGTCCATTTTTTGTACTTTTGCAGCCGCAAAAATACAAAAAAAATGAAAAAAGACATTCCCGTATTGCTGCTTACCGGTTATCTCGGTAGCGGCAAGACCACTTTGGTCAACAAGATACTGAACAACTGTAAGGGCATTAAGTTTGCCGTGATTGTCAACGATATAGGTGAAGTGAACATCGA
>CAMYYB010000040.1 GCA_947303335.1 uncultured Bacteroidales bacterium
TGACCGTCATCTCGCCCTGCGATGCCACACAAGCGAAAATCGCTACTGAGAAAGCTATCCTCGAATGTGAGGGTCCTGTTTACGTCCGCTTCGGTCGTGAGCCCGTGCCTGACTTCACCGACGAGAATCAAGACTTCGAATTGGGTAAGGCTCAGGTTATGCGTGAAGGTGCCGACATCACCCTTGTCGCCACTGGACACGAGGTGTGGGAAGCCCTCACTGCGGCAAATATGCTCGACACCCTCGGTATCTCGGCTCGTGTTGTCAATATGCATACTATCAAGCCTTTGGATGTTGACGTTTTAGTGAAAGCCGCCAACGACACCCGCATGATTGTCACCATTGAGGAGCATCAGATAGTGGGAGGATTGGGTGGTGCTGTCGCCGAATATCTGTCCGAGTGCCACCCTGTCCGGATTGCCCGCATCGGCATGAACGACCGCTTCGGTGAGTCGGGACAGGCACAGGATTTGCTGCACAAGTTCAGTCTCGATGCCGTCGGGATTGTCAACCGTGTCTTGGATGAACTGCTGACGCTCTCCGAAGACAACGACAAGATTATAAAGGCAATAGTAAAGTTTAGGGAGCCGTCTTAAAGACTACTTTCATCATTAAGTTGACTCAAGACAACGGGGAGTTGTTCAATGGCATATTCATCGCCTTGGTCGGCGGCTAGTTTATACCACTTGATGGCTTCGGTAAGGTCTTTCTCCACACCGAGCCCTTCTTCGTACATGTATCCCAAATAGGTTTGTGCGTAGGCGTTGTTTTGTTCAGCAGCTCTGCGGAACCATTTCAAAGCCTCATCATAATCTTGCTTGACACCTAAACCCTGTTCGTACATATAAGCCAAGCCGATTTGGCCTCCTGCATCGCCTTGCTCGGCAGATTTGAGATACCAGGATACGGCCTCGAGGTAGTCTTGGTCGACCCCAAGCCCATCGCGATAAAACATACCCATTTTTTTCTGCGCCACAGAAAAGCCTTGTTCAGCAGATTTTTTGTACCATTTGAAAGCTTCGTTGTAGTCAGTCTCGACTCCCAATCCTTTCTCGTACATATAGGCTAAATAGTTTTGCCCGCCAGGCTCACCTTGCATGGCAGCTTTACGGAACCATTTCACGGCTTTGAGGTGATCCTGGTCGACTCCCATTCCTGTCTGATACAAATAGCCTAAGCGTGTTTCAGCATAGGCATTGTTTTGGTCAGAAGCCAAGCGATACCATTTGGCAGCTTCTGTGTAGTCTTGCTCAACACCTAAACCTAATTCGTACATGTAACCTAAGTAAGCTTGCCCGCTGGAAAAGTCGTTCTCGGCAGCCTGTTTGAACCACATGAATGCCTTGTCATAATCTATTGTGTTTCCATCACGTCCAAATAAACAATCTTTGCCGAATTCGGTCATCTGAAAGTCTGTATATTGGTATACTCCCTCCTCATCTGCACCAGCTTTATGGTGTGTGTTCCAATGATGCCAGAAAAAACTGAAACCACCACAGACCAAAAGTACAATAATGGCAATATAAACTCCATGATGCATGACGTCTTTTTTCATGGATTCGATTAAGCTCAAAATCTCAGAATCTTGTTCATCACTCGTTTCAGTAGAAGGCTGGGATGCTGTTTTTTGTATAGAATCATCTTTTTTCTCAGGCACTACTGTATTCTCGGTTTTTTCTTGCATTGAGACGTAGTTAGGTTCCATCGCTTACTTGTTTGTGTTGTGAATTGTGACATAAAAATCAAAGGGCAAAAATAGACAAATTATCGAATATATGATGCTGATTGAATTAAATTTCTTTTCTTTCCGATTACTCGGGTCTTCTGAACCGCTCTCCCGTTGCATCAATCACCGCTTTTTTCCATGAATCGGGATAACCAGGCTGTTGTGGACGGGCAGGATAACCGTAGCCGTTGCGCTTGAACTGCCCGTTTTCTTCTTGCTTGACGTTGCTGTCCAGATACTTTACCAGCAGGTAGTTGTCCAATTCTTTCCAAGTGGTTACGGTGTTGTGGCCTGCTTGATTGGAAAAGTCGGTGAGGTAAGCGATGGCTTTTAGGGGGTCTTGGGCATAGAGGCTTAAGGCTTGGCTGTCGGCATAGTTGACCTGCTCCTGATAACCGCTTTCCAATTCGCTTTGCACGGCTTGGATGTCGCCGATAACTCTATTATAGAATAGGTATTTGAAATGGGCCAACCGGTTGAAGACCCAAAAGGCGGCGTTGTCGCTGTAGGTAAGCATGTCGCCGTTGCCCACACGGTATTCAATCGGCACCTCGTTGATGGAGCAGTAAAAGGGGGTATACACCGTCGAGTTGGTGTCGTCAACGCCGAACCAGATGATGCCACCGATAGGGTTGGGCAGCCAGTTGCGGCTTTGGGCGATGAAGGAGAATCCCGTCTGTACTACCTCAATGCTGCGTTCGTTGAGGTAAGGCTTGTCTTCATAGTTCCAATACAAAGGATTGAAACGGAAGGGTGAACCAAATGGGCCTGCCCCCGCGTCTTGGGTCTTGTCGTAAGGCGTACCCTGGAAATGGTCGCGCTGGAAACTCATCATGTCGCTCAGGCTGACTTTGCGGTCGGGCTTCACATACAGGGGCATACGGTGAGCGAGGTCTTTTCCGGTGACGTAGTCCCAATATTCGTCCATACCGTTACATACCTTATTAAACATGGTCCACACGCGGAAATCGCACACGCGGGCTGCGCTGAAGTCGACGGGAGCATAGGCCGCGCTAAAATCGAAGTCTTTGTCTTTACCGCTGAAGTAACCACGGCTGCGGGCGAAGTCGATGATGTCGTGCTTGTAGATGACTTCCACCTCTTTGTTATAGAGTTTCTTCCAGTCCTTGTCGGTGATGGAGGTCTTGCCGTTTCTTAGAGGGAAAGTTGTGATGCGTGCGGCATTGGCGTGGCCACTCACGTAGCCGTCGGGGATGCGGATAGCCACCCAAACGGCGCCTTTCACCTCGCCCATAGGCATCATTTCCATATACCATACTTCGTTGGCATCACTGATGCTGAACGATTCGCCATCGGATCCATAACCGTATTCTTCAACCAAGTCGGCCATAATCTTGATAGCCTCACGGGCCGAGGTGCTTCGCTCTAAGGCTATGAACATTAGGCTGCCGTAATCGACGATGCCGTTAGGGTCGACTAACTCTTCTCGTCCCCCGAAGGTGGTCTCACCCAGGGCTACTTGGTTTTCGTTGATATAGCCCACCACTTGGTAAGTGTGAGGTGGTTGTGGTACGCTGCCGCGAGGGGCATTGGTGCCTCTGTCGTAGCAGACCCTCATGCTACCGGCAGGCCAGTCGGCAGCAGGGGTGAAATACAACTCGCCATAGCGGATGTGCGAGTCGGCGCAGTAGCTAATGAAGGTGGAGCCGTCCACGGATGCGCCTTTGGTGATGAGGAAATTGGTGCAAGCCTGTGCTGCAGGGAAAGCAGAGAGCAAGGCGAGAATCAGTAATGTCTTTGCTGTTTTCATATCGGTTAGTTGTTTGTTTCTGTGAGAATGATGGGGCAAAAATAGAAAGATTTCCATGAAAAGGCAACTTAGAGCGAAATAATGTAGTATCTTTGCCGAAAAATCATGGTAATGCAATCCACTATTCCATTGGCGGAACGCCTGCGACCCACGACGTTGGACGATTATATCGGGCAGAAGCACATCATTGGCGAGAATGCTGTGTTGCGTCGTGCTATTGAGACGGGGCGTGTGCCGTCCATGATATTTTGGGGGCCACCTGGTGTGGGCAAGACCACTTTGGCTTTCATCATTTCCAAACAGGTGAAAAGGCAGTTCTTCCAACTGAGTGCTGTCAGCAGCGGAGTGAAAGAAGTAAGGGAAGTAATCGACCGTGCTAGGATGGCTCCTGAGGCACCAATCCTGTTCATTGACGAGATTCATCGCTTCAGCAAGTCGCAGCAGGATTCGCTGCTGGGTGCAGTAGAAAAGGGCTTGGTGACCCTTATCGGTGCCACCACTGAAAATCCCTCGTTCGAAGTGATTTCGCCTTTGCTGTCACGTTGTCAGGTGTATGTGCTCAAGTCATTGGAGAAAGAGGATTTGGATATCCTGTTGGCAAAGGCAGTCAAGACTCTTGAATATGACTTCGGCAAGAAGATTACCGTCAAGGAGTCAGAGGCTTTGATGCAAATTAGCGGCGGCGACGGGCGCAAACTATTAAATGCTATCGAGTTGGTAGTTACTTCACTGAATGACTTGGATGAGACCGCAGAGGAACTTATCGTCACCAATGATTTTACTACGAATTGCATTCAGAGTAATTTGGTGAAATACGACAAGCAAGGCGAGATGCACTACGACATCATCTCCGCTTTCATTAAATCGATGCGGGGTAGCGACCCCAACGCGGCATTGTACTATCTGGCTCGCATGATTGAAGCTGGAGAAGACCCTCTCTTCATTGCCCGACGTATGTTGATTCTATCGTCGGAAGATATTGGCAATGCCAACCCCAATGCCCTGCTTCTGGCCAACGCCTGTTTTGATGCGGTGAACAAGATAGGCTGGCCTGAAAGTCGTATTATTTTGGCGCAGACAGTTGCCTATTTGGCTTCATCGCCCAAGAGTAACGCTGCTGTGGCAGCCATTGATGCGGCACAAGCCTTGGTGCGTAAGACTGGCGATTTGTCAGTGCCTTTGCACTTGCGTAATGCCCCAACCAAACTGATGAAAGACCTCGGTTATGCCGATGGATACAAATACGCTCATGCCTTTGAGGGCAATTTCGTAGAACAGGAATTCCTGCCTTCCGAAATTTCTGGCACGGTTTTGTATGAGCCACAGGATAACCCCCGCGAGCGGGAATTGCGCAAGAACCTTCGCGAGAAATGGAAAGAGAAATATGGATACTGAAAACAACACCGAGAATACTACCCATAGCGTCAGCTTATGGAACAAGGTACTAGAGACCAGCTTGCGCTTGCCTTTTGTTCAAGTCGACAGGCAGGAGTTTCTCACTAAGGAATTGAGTAAGTTTTGCACCCCAATGGAAGTGATAACAGCTTTGGACGACAGTCCATTGAAGGTGTTGAGCAAGAAGGAAATTGACAAGTTGGCCAATCAGTGCATCAGCTATCATCTGACGATGGTGTGCGGCACCTCGGCGTTGATGGGGTTGCCTGGGGGTTGGTGGATGGCGGGTACTATCCCCACTGACCTTACCCAGTTTTATGGACATATCCTCTCCCTCATGCAAAAGCTTCTCTACCTATACGGGTGGCCCTCGCTGATGGATGTCAACCATCAGTTGGATGATGAGTCGCTGAATATTATGACCCTGTTTGTGGGAGCAATGATGGGCAATAAAGTTGCAGTCGAGGCATTGGGCAAGGTGGTGGGACAGATATCGAAAAACGCGAGCATCAAGATTTCGGAAACGGTGATGGCACAATATGCCATCAAGATAGCCCAATGGATTGGACTGAACATCACCAAGGAAAGTTTTGCCAAAGGGGTAGGTAAAGTGTTGCCATTAGTAGGTGCTCCCGTTTCGGCCACAATTACTTACTATACTTTTCGCCCTATGGCGCGACGCTTAAAGAAGCACCTTGACGACCTGTACGAAATGCGTCATGAAGGGTTCGCAGAGATGGGTGTATAAAAAAAAGTGGAAAAAAATTCAAAAGGGAGTTGTTGATTAGAAAAAAAGATGTACTTTTGCGGCAGTTCTTATTAAAAATCTCGACTGTTGAAAAGCAGTCGGGGTTAGGTTTCATAAATTTTGGTTTTTGGTTCTTGAAAATCCCAGCACTTTTTTTCCGCTGGGATTTTCTTGTTTTATGCATTCGCTACTATCCATGCATAGGTTTCAGCAGGTCGTTGACCGTCTTCACGGGATTGAAAGTCTCAATCGGAACCTCAACAAACACTGTAATCCAGTCGGCCATAGCACCATTCCACAGTCCGGGCAGTTCCAAGGCACGTAATTCGCGTCCGTCTTTTGACTTGTTGGAGACGAAGCCGGTAGCGGGGTCGACGTAGTCTTTCAGGTTGAAGGCCTCTCCCTTGTAGTTCCAGCAGCCGCAAACAAGGTCGACGGGGTTGAAGTGGGTGGAGCCTTGGAAGATACTCTCCTGTGAGGTGTCGCCGTGGTTGATTTGGGACGACTCGATAATCTGCAGCGATACTTCATCGTCGTCGTTTTTCACCCAGAAAGGCCCTCCTCCAGGTTCGCCTTCATTTTTCACCATACCACACACGCGGATAGGACGGTTGAGCTTGTTGTACAGATAATCGAATTTCTCGATGTTGTTGTATTGTGCGACGAAATCAGGGATGTCAATCATTAGTTTGTCTTTTGCGAAGTTCATGATGCTGGCAAGTTCGGATTCATCGAGTGCACCTTCATCCAGCAGCTCAAGGTATTCAAAAGTTTTTTGTTGGAGTTGCAGCAGCAGACCGGCTAACACCTTTTTATATATAATAGTAGTGGCGGCTTTGCCTTCAGGCACAACGTTGTCGATGTTTTTGATAAAGACGATTTCTTCTCCGAGGTCGTTCAGGTTTTCGATGAGTGCGCCGTGTCCGCCTGGACGGAACAGGATTTTGCCATTGGCTTCGCGGAACAAATTGCCTTCACCATCGATGGCAACAGTGTCGGTGGAGGGCTTTTGACAAGAGTAGGTGATATCGTAATGCACGCCGTATTGCTGCTCATATTGGTCTTTCAAGGCATTCACGGTCTCTTTGAAAGGCTTTTCATGTTCGGGCGATACCGTAAAATGGAGTTTGGCAAGGCCTTGGGCATCAGTGGCGTAACGGGCGGCTTCCACCAGATGCTCTTCCAATGCCAGACGGTTGAAGCCCTCGTAGCGGTGGAATTTCAATAAGGCTTTGGGTAACTTGCCATAGGCAAGACCGTTGTCGTTGAGCAATGCTTTCACTACATCCACTTTGCGTCCCTGTTGCAACAAGGTGGGTATGTCGTTGCCGTAGAGGCGGACGACAGTCTCGTTGAGGTCGGAATAGAAAGCAAAGCATTGGATATGAGCAAAGAAGATATTGGTAAACTTAGTCTCCACACCACTTTCGGCAAAGGCAAACAAGTCTTTGAACATTCGAGAGGCCGCGCCGGAGGCGGGGACAAACTTGGTGAATTGATAGAACTCACGGTCTGCATCGAAAGCCTGCGTCAGGGTGTCAACTTGGGTGTCGTCAAGGCGCAGAATACCGTCGCCAAGGGTGGCAGTACGGATGAGCTGGACGTATTTTGTGCCCCGTTTGAGTTGGGCAACTTGCTGGTTGACTTGGTCTTCGGTTACATTACGTTCCGAGAGTTGAATGAGGTCGTTTTCGTTGAGCATAATGATTGATTTTAAGCGGTTCAAAAATAGTGAATTATGTAATTCGAAGGAAAAAAAGGCTAAAATTTTTCGGAAAATACTTGTATGAACGAAAAAAGTTGTATTTTTGCCGCCGATTTCAAGCCCAGGTGGTGAAATTGGTAGACACGCCACTTTGAGGGGGTGGTGCCGATTACGGCATGCAAGTTCGACTCTTGTCCTGGGCACAATCACCAAGCCCCGATGGCGGAATTGGTAGACGCGTACGTTTCAGGTGCGTATATCGAGAGGTGTGCAGGTTCGACTCCTGTTCGGGGCACAAGAATAACAATCCAATCTGTTGAAACCGGCAGATTGGATTTTTTCTTTATGTTGCCCCCTAATAACTCGTTATTTTTTGCTGGCCATTCCGAATAATTTCCTATTTTTGCCCTTTGAATTAAAACATAGTTTGTATGGAAGTTTATCAGTATTGGCTCATTGCCGCAATCGTCTTGGTTATTGTTGAGATTTGCACCGCTTCTTTCGGCTCGATTTGTTTTGCCATTGGTGCTGGTTTTTCGGCTCTTGTGGCTGCGCTTGGCGGTGGATTCGTCAGTCAAATCGTCGTGTTCGCTCTCGTTTCAATGCTTACTTTCGTCTTCTTGAGACCTATTGTTGTGCGTTGGCTGGATCGTAAGTCGAAAGATGTCAAGACTAACGTTGATGCTCTGGTGGGACGTAAGGGTATAGTATCAGAGCGCATTGATGCCTCCCAACACTTGGGTCGCGTGGCTATCGACGGCGACGACTGGAGGGCGGTCTCTGACGATGGTTCTGTCATTGAAAAAGGTGCCTCCGTCGAAATTCTCAAAAATGACAGTATCATTTTGACGGTTAAGAGATTATAATTTGATTTTGTCATCTTTATTTATCTAATATCAAAACAATAGACCTATGAAGTACGTCCTTATCGTTTTAATCGTTTTTGTAGTGTTATACATCCTCAAGGGAATCAAGATTGTTTCCCAGTCGGAGACCATGATTATTGAACGTCTTGGTAAGTATAACCGTACGCTGAATGCGGGTATCAATGTCATCCTGCCCATTGTGGAGCAGGCCAAGGAAACCATTGTGCGCCGTCAGAACGGTGCAATAGCACGCGCTACTCGTATCGATATGCGCGAACAAGTGTATGATTTTGACAAACAGAGTGTCATTACCAAAGATAATGTGATGACAGAAATCAATGCCCTTCTGTATTTCCAGATTGTCGACCCGATGAAGGCTGTCTACGAAATTCAGAACTTGCCCGTCGCCATTGAGAAGTTGACTCAGACCACACTGCGTAACGTGGTGGGCGAGATGGAACTGGATGAGACCCTTACCTCGCGTGACACCATCAACTCGAAACTGCGCAATGTGCTTGACGATGCCACTAACAAATGGGGAGTCAAGGTGAACCGCGTGGAGTTGCAGGATATCACTCCGCCTGAGAGCATCCGTCGTACGATGGAATTGCAGATGCAGGCCGAGCGTAACCGTCGTGCTGAGATTTTGAAAGCCGAAGGTGAGAAACAGGCCCAAATCTTGAACTCTGAGGGTGAGAAGCAGGCCGAAATCAATGCTGCAGAAGCTGAGAAGCAAGCCAACATCCTGAAAGCTGAAGGTGAAGCCCGCGCGAAAGTGTTGCAGGCTGAAGCTGAAGCCGCTGCCATCCGTAACATTGCTGATGCGGTGAGTGACCGTGGAGCCGATCCGGTCAACTACCTGCTTGCGGTGAAGTATATTGAGGCGTTGAAAGAAGTGGCTGGTGGACAGGATAACAAGACCGTATATCTGCCTTACGAGGCTTCCAATCTGCTCGGCTCGTTGGGCGGCATCAAGGATATGTTCGGAAAATAAATCCAAGTGGAGCTGCTTGACTTATACGATAAGACGCTGAAACGCACAGGAAAGACCATCGAACGAGGTCAGCATGTACCTTACGGCTTCATGATACCCATTGTGGCCGTACTCGTGTATAACGATCAGGGTCAGTATCTGATTCAAAAGGTGGCTCCCGTCAAAGGCAATTACTACGCCTCCACTGCAGGTCATGTGCAGAGTGGCGAGACTGATTTCGCCAAAGCCATGTTGCGCGAAATGGAAGAGGAAATCGGGTTGAAGGTGAAAAGGGATGACCTCCAGCTGGTGAAAATCAGGAGATATGAGTATAAGTTCACATTCCTATATCTACTTGAGAGCAATGTGAGGGTTGAGGACTTGCGCTTGCAGCGAGAAGAGGTGGAGAGCGTCAGTTGGATGAGCATTGGCGAAATTGAAGACTTGTGCCGTCAGGGGCTATTCAACCGTACACATTATGAACTAATCTGTGACTGCGAAAAGAATAATCATTTCAAATAACCAAATAATATGATTGCAAAAGAATTATTAAACCCGAAAAGCATCGTTGTTTGCGGTGCGTCAAGTGACATTCACAAACCTGGTGGTAAAGCATTGAAGAATCTCTTAGAGAGTCCCTTTAAAGGCCAGGTTTACGCTGTTAACCCTAAAGAGACCGAGGTGCAAGGAGTGAAATGCTATGCGAAAGTGGATGACCTGCCACAGGTTGAATGTGCCATCCTCTGCATCGCCGCCAAATTCTGTGCCCAGACAGTCGACGTGTTGGCTAAGGAGAAAGGCTGCAAGGGCTTCATCATCATTAGCGCCGGTTTCTCGGAGGAGAACGCCGAGGGTGCCGCCATTGAGAAGCATATTGTCGATACCATCAACAGTGTTGGCGGCTCACTCATTGGTCCTAACTGCACAGGCTTCCTCAATGTGAACTATGCTGGTTGCTTCGACACGCCTATCCCGACGCTTGATCCCCATGGTGTGGACTTTATCACCGGTTCAGGTGCCACTGCGGTGTTTATCAAAGAATATGGTATCAGTAACGGATTGAAGTTCAATAGTGTTTGGGCAGTAGGTAACTCGGCACAACTGGGTATCGAAGACGTGCTTGAACATCTTGACGAGACTTTCGACCCGGAGAAATCGAGCCGAGTCATTATGCTTTATATGGAGAAGATTGGCGACCCGCAGCGTTTGCTCAAGCATAGTCGCAATCTTATCAATAAGGGTTGCCACATCGCAGCCATTAAGAGTGGTGGCAGTGCCGCTGGCTCACGTGCCGCATCTTCGCATACTGGAGCATTGGCCACCAACGATGCCGCTGTGGACGCTTTGTTCCGCAAGGCAGGCATTGTCCGTTGCCAAAATCGTCAGGAGTTGACCACTGTCTGTGGTGTCTTCATGCATCCCGAAATCAAAGGCAAACGTTGCGCCGTGGTGACCCACGCAGGTGGCCCTGCTGTGATGCTTACAGACGTACTCTCCAATGGCGGCATGGAGGTGCCTTCACTCAAGGATCACCCCGCCAGCAAAGCTCTTTTGGAGAAACTTTTCCCAGGTTCTTCGGTAGGCAACCCCATCGATTTCCTCGCCACTGGCACCGCCGAACAATTGGGCTATATCCTTGATACGGTGGAGAAAGACTATACTGACATTGACTTCTCTGTCGTTATTTTTGGCTCGCCTGGACTCTTCTCTAATAAGGAGGTTTATGACCTGCTTGACGAGAAGATGCGTACCTGCAAGAAACCCATCTTCCCTGTGCTTCCTTCCATCATCAATGTGAAACAGGAGATTGAGGATTTCATTGCCAAGGGTCACATCAACTTCCCAGAGGAATGTGTGCTTGGCAATGCTATATGCAAAGTATATAATACACCCAAACCCAAGATGGGCGTTATAGAGAATCTGCCTATCGACAAGATTTTGGTGCCTCCCACCGAGGAGCCTGACAAGGCTGAGGTGGCCGAGGTGGCTGAGTCCATACGCGAGTGGGGTATGCTCACCCCGATTACCGTCAGTCCTATGGACAAAGGCTATCGTGTCGTGGCTGGTGCCAAGCGTTTGCGTGCTGCCAGTATGGTAGGCATGAAAGAGATTGCCGCATACGTTCAGGAAGGCACTGCGGTGGTCGACCAACCTGAAATCGACGTTGTGCGCATCCGCAAAACCATTGACCGTTGCAAAGATGGTTACCTTGAAATGGCTGACTATAATGAACTGCTTGATGCAGCCGGCATCAGCCGTAAGAAGAGCGTGGAAGTGAGCAAGAAAGAGGACGCTTTGGCTTTTGCCAAAGAGGTCGGCTGCTCGAAGGACGTGCCGTTGGTGATGAAGGTCGTCGGCCCATTGCACAAGAGCGATGTGGGTGGTGTCACCCTCGGTGTGAAGGACCTCGAAACGGTAGGCAAGGAGTTTGACCGTCTTATGGCCATCAAGGACACCTATGCCGTGGAGATGTATCCCATGCTTGATGGTATTGAGGTGTATGTCGGTGCCATGCGCGACCCGAAGTTTGGCCATCAGGTGTTCTTCGGCTTGGGCGGCATCTTTATCGAGGTGTTGAAGGACGTGGAGAGTGTACTGGTGCCTGTCAGTAAGGATGAAGTGCTCGAAAAACTCAAAAACCTCAAGGGATATAAGATTCTGGAAGGCGTGCGTGGTCAGGCTGGCGTCAATCTCGACCTCTATGCCGAGCAAGTGGTGCGCGTCAGTGCTTTGGTGCAGGCTGCTCCTGAGATTGCCGAGATGGACCTCAACCCGCTGTTGGGCAACCCGCGTTATGTGACCGCTGTGGATGCACGTATCCGAATTGAGAAATGATTACTGAAAAAGCAACATACTACTTGGTATACGCAGCATTGGTTGTCGTCACCTTTTTGTTGGACAACTATTTGCTGAAGAAGACCGACAAAACCAGCCGTACTGTTGGCTATATCCTCAGCGTTATTGTGGATTTGGCTATGTTCGGTTTCGGCTTATACCTCTATATCGCCAAGGGCGAAGACCAAACCGGCTTCGTCCTTGGCGGTATTTTGTGTGGATTATGCTTACTCTGTCTGTTGGGTAGGTATTGGCAAAACAAGGAGCAAGACAAAAAGCGAAACTGGAACCGTGAGCAGTAAATTGCACATAGCGTTGCTGATGGTTTTGCTATTTGTGCTGCAGGCTCAGGGTCAGGAGGTTGTGTTTTCAAAAGCGGGCGGTTTCTACAATAGCAGTTTCAGCCTTGAGTTGCGTTGTGATGCGGATTATACCATCCGATATACAACCAATGGCAACCCTCCTTCGATGGAGTCGACGCTCTATACACAGCCTTTGTTCCTTGATGAGTCATTTTTTTCGAAGTCAAATATTTATACTATTATCAACTGCATCCCTTCGGTTTATCATGCCGTTGAGGAGGTAGAGCATGCTATTGTTATCCGGGCTGCTGCGTTTGATGATAATGGTGTTTGCATTGGACCTGTGGCGACCCAAACCTATTGTATCAAGTCCTTGGGTTGCGACTTGCATGGTTTGCCCGTACTTTCCATCGCTGCCGATTCCTTGGATTTATTTGATTATGAAACGGGAATTTTCGTTCCAGGAGTCAATTATAATCTTGCTGATACCACAGGCTCAGGGAATTATAACATGACTGGGCGGGAATGGGAACGACAGGTCAATGTGGAGTTTTATGAAACAGACAATGGCGGTATCAATCAGCAATGCGGACTTCGTACCCACGGAGGCGCTTCGCGATGGTTTCAACAGAAGGGGATGAGGCTTTATGCCAGAGACGAGTATGGCCAGAAACGGTTCAATCATCCTTTTTTTGCGACTACCTCTATCGTCAGTTTCAAACGGCTTAATCTACATCCTTTCCGTTGCAGCAACTGGTTGCAAACAGGCGGTCAGGAATATCTTTCGCAATGTGTAGCAGCCAAGATGGATATTGACGGGCTGGGTGTCCGTCAGGTTGTAGTGTTTATCAATGGTGAATATTGGGGTATTTATACCCTTGAAGAGTCTCCCGACGAGCGATATCTTAAAGACCACTATGATGTGGATCTTGATGAGGTCAACATTATTAAATATTGGGGTGTGACGTCCCATGGTGACGGTATGGATTGGTGGCGGTTTCGCAATTGGCTTGAAAACGCGGACCTCAATCAACCAGCCGACTCTGCATACGCTTTCTCGCGTATGGATGTGCATAGTTTTATCGACTATTTCCTCTTGGAGACCTATAGCGCCAATCTTGACTGGCCCCAAAACAATGTCTTGCAATGGCAGGCCTGCAACGGCGAACCTTTTAGGATGATGTTCTTCGATGGCGACGGTTGTTTTACCCGTTGGTATTATCAATCGCTTGACAATGCGACCCATGTGGGAAGCAGTAGCATGGTAATCATTAAATTACTTGAAAGTGACAGTTTCGTAAGGCTGTTTTATGAACGGTATTTGGAATTGAAATCGAGCGTTTTCCATTATAATCCTATGAAACAACTATGGGACGACTATCGGCAACAAGTGGAGACAGAGGTGTTACAACAGTCGAATCGGTTCGGGTTCCCGAAGAATATGCAGCGTTGGCAGTCGGATATGGACAGTACCGAAGCTTTTTTCATCAAACGATTCAGTGCTTTCGACAAGGAGATTCGAGAAATATTTGGTCCTGTTGAACATGAGTTGGGTGATGTCGGAGTTTATCCAAATCCTAACAATGGTTCCTTTACTATTAGCTTGACCATGGACAATCGCGTTATCGTTCCGATAGAAATCTATGATGTTATGGGACGGCGTGTCTTTGCAGAAGATGGTTTTATCATGCCAGGCAGGAATCTCATCCCGATGACTTTCGACCTGCCTGCTGGAGTCTATCTACTGAGTGTGGGTACTATTAAGCAACGAATAATAATCCAATAGAATATGAAAAAACCTGATTTTATCACTATCGCTATTGTAGCAGCCGTTATCTGTGGCTTTGCTTTCATCCCTGGCGCATGGGAATGGTTCAACACGACTACCGCCAATCATGGCCTGCTGATGAGTTTCTTCAAATTCGCCATCCTTGGTACCTTTGGCGAAATGCTCGCCTTGCGTATCCGTGAGGGTGTGTACATCAAACAAGGCTTTGGCCTGTTACCCAAACTGCTGATTTGGGGCGTATTGGGTGTGGTGATAGCTTCTGCTATGACCATATTCAAGACGGGTACAGTGAAACTGCTTGACGGTGGTTTCCATCTCAACGGTAAGGCTGCTGAATGGTTTGCTGGCGACTTGAGTTGGGGTAAATTCTTTGTTGCACTCTGTGTCAGTGTGCTGATGAACACCCTGTTCGCACCGGTCTTTATGACCTTCCACAAGATTACGGACATCCACATCGCTGAGACGGGAGGAACGCTAAAGGGATTTTCCAGCAGTCCTTTAGGAATCGGTGAGGCGCTTTCGAAGAAAATCAACTGGGACATCCAGTATGGTTTCGTCTTTGCCAAGACCATTCCGCTGTTTTGGTACCCAGCCCACACCATCACTTTCCTGCTGCCGCCTACGCTTCAGGTGCTGTTTGCGGCTTTCCTCGGCGTTGTGCTTGGCGTTTTGTTGAGCATCAAGAAGTGAAAAAGTTTGTAACGCCTCTATGAGGCGTTTTTTTGTTGTAAAATCTTGCTACCTTTGCAACTGCAAACAAAAAATTGACGCTATGAAAATGTACAAATGGTTAAGGGGATTGATGAAAGCCTCGGCACTCACCACGGTGATGTTCATCATGCAGGCTTGCTATGGTGTGCCTAAGAATCTTGAGGATAGTGTGGAAATCCGCATTTGCGGCTATGTGACCGACAAAGCTAATGGTCAGCCTTTGCAAGGCATCCATTTGCATGTGTTTCATGCTGACGGCTGGTCGGGTTGCCATGACTTTGGAGAATCAGATGAAAACGGATACTTTGAGATGCGGCAATGGGGAAACATCCATAGGGTTTCCTCGTTATCCATCGAAGTTGAGGATGAGGAAGAGAACTATCTGCCTTTTGATACGCTGGTTTCCTCTGATACAGACCTCACTGGTTTGAAAATCAAGTTAGTGAGCAACCCATAAATCCTTATTCCAATGAAAAAGCACTCCTTATATAAATGGTTCCGTCGCATGGCGATGTTTTCTGGCATTACTATCTTGGCGATGATGTTTGCCTGTGCGAAAAAGTATGGACCACCAGATGATATGAATTGGAGTCAAGTTTTGGATAAGGGAACTCAATAAGTGAGTAATGATGCTCCAAGCCTTCCATAATTGGTTTCGCCATAAGGAAACCCAGCTCCATGAGTTGAACTACCTCTTTTGGGAGTGTACGCAACGCTGCAATCTCAATTGTCAGCACTGCGGCTCTGACTGTTTGGCCTCGTCGCGCTATAAAGACATGCCTTTCGAGGATTTCCTGAAAGCCATCCAACCCTTGGAAACCAAGTTTGAACGCAATTCGGTGTTGGTGGTCATCACGGGAGGCGAGCCTTTGGTGCGACCCGACCTGCCCGACTGCGGGCGACAACTGCGGCAGCACGGCTTCCCTTGGGGCATTGTCAGCAACGGCTATGCCTACGACGAGGCCATGCACAAGAAACTGATGGACGCGGGTATGTGCAGCATTACCATCAGCCTCGACGGGTTGCGCGACACACATGATGCTTTCCGCAAACGTCAAGGTAGCTTCGACCATGCCCTTCGCGCCATTGAGTTAATCGCCAACGAGCGAAGACTCCCGATTTACGACATTGTGACCTGTGTCAGCCCGATGAACTTTGGCGAGTTGGAGGCTATGAAACACTTGCTCATTGAGCATAAGGTAAAGGCTTGGCGCTTGTTCACCATCGACCCGATTGGTCGTGCCGCCACCGACAAGAGTCTGCAACTCACGGATGAACAGTTCCGACAACTGATGGATTTCATCGTCGCGACCCGAAAGGAGGGGAAGATTGATGCGAAATTCAGCTGTGAGGCTTACGTTGGTCCTTACGAACGCAAGGTCCGCGACTGGTTCTATTTCTGTCGTGCAGGTATTACCGTTGGCTCCATACTGATTGACGGCTCTATTTCCGCCTGCCCTAATATCGACCGCCGCTTTGCGCAGGGCAATATTTACAAGGACGACTTTCTCGATGTTTGGGAGAACCGATTCCAACCCTTCCGTGACCGCCAATGGATGAAGACGGGACAATGCGCCAATTGCAAGGTGCTTAAGAACTGTCTTGGTGGAGCGATGCATCTGCATACCAAGGACGCGGAGAGGATTTTGATTTGCCATTACAATAAGATTATGGGATTGTCCTGAAGGACAAGAAATCTTTCAAAAATCTAAGTAAAAATCTTATAAAATCTATTGCTTTGATTTTCAATGGATTTTTTATTTGATTTTCCTTGGATTTCTTGCGAAGCAATCCCAAAAAGACAAAAAAAAACGAAAAAATCTCACTTTTTTCTTGCCAGTAATGAAATTAGTTGTACTTTTGCAGTGTTCTATTCAACTAATACACTGCAACAAAATACAACAACATGATTACAATCAGTAACTTAGACTTTGGTTACAAGACGCAACCAGTCTTCAGAAACATCAGCCTCAGCTTCGAGAAGGGTAATATCTACGGGCTGCTGGGCGAAAACGGAGTGGGGAAGACCTCCCTGCTGAAACTCATCAGCGGCTTGCAGAAGCCCACCGCCGGCACTTGCGACGTGGATGGCATTGCCCCCTTTGACCGTCTGCCTGAAACGCTCCAAAAGATTTACTTCATCTCCGAGGACTTTGCCATCCCGGAGGGCACTCCTATTAATAATGTAAGAGAGTTGGGTGTGTTCTACCCTAACTACGACGAAAGCCTTTTCTTCCAACTCTGCAAGGAAATGGAGGTTGACCCCAATCGCAAGTACGGTGAGATGTCCTTCGGTCAGCAGAAAAAGTGCCTGATTTCGACGGCTTTAGCACTCAACACGGACTACCTGCTTTTGGACGAACCTACGAATGGTCTTGACATTCCTTCGAAGACGCTCTTCCGTCAGGTGATTGCCAAGCATGCCAACGACAACCGCACCATCATCATCTCTACCCACCAAGTGAAGGATGTGGAAAACCTTATCGACCCCATCATCATCCTCGACCATGACGAGGTGCTGCTGAAGGCTTCGTTCCGTGAGATTACTGACAAGCTGTATTTCGACTACGGCATGGAGAAGGACGACACCGCCCTCTATAGCGAGATGATTCCGGGCGGCTATGTCAACGTGACCCGCAATCCTGAAGGCCTCGACAGCAAGGTGAGCATCGATGTGCTTTTCAATACCGTCATGAAAAACAAGGGCACCATAAAACAAATGTTTGGCTGAGAAAAGGTTAGGTCATGAATAACTCATTTGATTTCAAACGATTCGGTCTGGTGGTGGCCTACGACAGGAAACGGTATTTCCGTAACTTCGGCATCACGCTCATCGTGTGGATAAGCGTCCCCATCATGTTCTGGGTTTCAAGTCTGGTCTTTGGCTTTGAATTGCCTGTTGAGGTTCGCGAGAGCATTATCTTCTTTGTTGTTGCCATGACCCTTATGTCAGCTCCGTCGCGCGTATATGGCAAAGCCAATCTGCCGCGAGAGGGCGTAAGTTTTGCCATGCTGCCTGCCACCAGTTTGGAGAAGTTCTTCAACATGTTCCTTTATTGCTCGATTATTACGCCGGTTGTGGCGTTGTTGGGCAGTTGGCTGGTTGACAGTCTCATGACCCTGTTGCCTTTCGGCGGTTTCAAGGAATTCTCCATGATGGATGATTTCTTGAGGAATATCAGTTTCGGCGACTTTATGATGTTGATTGTCTCGCTGACCACTGCCTCATGGGCCGTGTCTTCCATTTTCATGTTGGGTAATATGGTGTTCAAGCGCCGCAAGGCTGCCAAGACCTTCGCTTGGTTCTTGTTGATTGTCTTTTCGATTTCCATGATTCTGCAATTATTCCAATTTTGGAATGCTTTCGGCATGTGGATTACCGAAACCAGCTACAATTTGAATCAGCGTTTTCTCCCTTGGCTTTACAGTGCCGTCCAGATGATCATTGCCATCGTGTTCTATGTGCTAACTTATCGTAAAATCAAAACTCAAAAATACTAATCATGAATAACGCATTTACTTTCAACCGTTTCAATAACCTCTTGCTGAAGGACGGCAAGATGTATATCCGCAACTTTGGCACGTCACTCATCGTGTTCTGCTGCCTGAATGCCATCTTCTGGATTTTCAACCTGATTTTCGGTTCCGAAACCATGCCGCCTATTCGTTTTGGAATGCTATGCACTTGGACGGGCTTGGCCATGATGCTTGTGCCCTCCAAGGTCTATGGTACCGCCAACCTCTCACGTGAGGGTGTGGGTTTCGCCATGCTGCCTGCCTCCTCGTTGGAGAAGTTTGTCAGCATGTTTCTCTACTGCGCCATCGTGACGCCTGTTGTTGTCTTCTTCGGCGGTTATTTGGTTGATGCGCTGCTGTCGCTCTTCCCCTTCGGTGGTTTTGAGAAACCGATACATCTCTACACCATCAATGAGGTTGTTTACATGATGGACAATTCAGAAGGAGTGGTGCAATCCAGCAATATGGAATTCTCTTTTGGCGATGTGTTCCCTGTAGGAGTGATTCGCACTTCGCTTTATGTGGGCATCATTCAATGGGTGGCTATCTTCATGCTTGGCAATATGGTTTTCAAGAAACACAAAGCCGGAAAGACTTTTGCCAGCTATCTGGGTATTTCCTACGTGCTTTCCACAATATTTGGACTTGCGTTTACGTCAAGCAGCAGCCGCCTGAAACAGTGGCTTGAAAATATGGATAGCGTTTCTGAGGAGGAGATGATCCAAATCGCACATAATGGAATGATAGGGAGCATGGTCCTCGCCATCATCATCACGTGTGTGCTGCTCTACTTCACCTATCGTAAAATCAAGACGCAAAAATACTAAGCCATGGAATTCAATGCACACAAACCCATATACCTGCAAATTTGTTCGCAACTGTATGAACAGATTCTGCGTGGCGAGCTGAAAGCCGACGACCGCATCCTCTCGGTGCGCGACTACGGCATCCAACTCGGAGTGAACCCCAACACCATCATGCGTTCCTACGAGACCATGACGAATGCAGGCATCATCTACAACAAGCGCGGCATCGGATATTTCATCTCCGCTGAGGCCAAGGACATCGTCCTCAAGCAAATGCGAGAGGAGTTCATTGAGAAGGAATTGCCCGATTTGGTCAAGAAGATGAAACTCTTGGGCATCGGCCTGGACGAAATAAAAAGTTCATACGAGCTGTAACTTTTTCGAGGCAAGTCCGTATTACTGCTGAAACAACAATTAAAACTCAACATCATGAAAAGAAACATCTTAATCAATGCAGCAGCCATCCTCTGCTTGGCTCTTATGTCGTGTTCTATCCATTTGGACGGGGAAACGCTTGGCGGCAAAACCATCAAGGGCAATGGCACTATTGTGACCCGGAATTTTGAGGTGACAGATTTCGATGAAATCTCCACTTCGCTTTCCGCGACGGTCAACTTCACCGTTTCCAATGACTATACCTGCCGTGTCCGTGTGGACGAAAACATTTTGGAATACCTTGACATCAAAGTGAATGGCCATGACTTGATTCTGAAAAAGCAGGACGAACATAAAAACGTCAGCCTGCGTGCTACGGAGTTTGTCATTGATGTGACGGCACCGAGTTTGGAGGGAATCAACCTTGCGGGCAGCGGTACGCTGAATGTGCTCAGTCGGATGGAAACTGAGGATTTGGAAGTCAACGTGGCTGGCTCAGGTGACGTTTACTTCAAGGAGCCTCTCATCGTTGGAGACCTTGAATTGAATGTAGCTGGTTCGGGTGATATTGCCTGCGATGCCTTGGAGGCCGACCAACTGGATGCTAACGTGGCGGGCTCAGGCGACCTGAAGGTGGACAGCGGCACGGTACGTGAGGCTGAGGCCAGCGTGGCTGGCTCGGGCGACATCGTCCTTTTGTGCGACATCGTGAATCTTGAAGCCAACATTGCAGGCTCGGGTGATATCAAGGCTCGGGTCAGGGGCAAACTCACTTACGGCATCTTCGGCTCAGGCGACATCGGTTACTATGGCAACCCTGTCGTGGAAGGCGACAAGGTAGGTGCCAGCAGGGTGAATCGCCTTGGGGACTAACGACGATAGTCAATCACTTTTTCATATCCTTGTAATGAAAAGCGGAGCTGCCTGAGGGTGGCTCCGCTTGGTTTTTATGGTGTTAGAAAAAAGGTGTATCTTTTTATGTAAAAACATACACCTTTTTAGAGTAAAAAGATATACCTTTTCTATAAAAGTTAGTATACTAAGTTTAGTAAAGTTAGTATACTAAGTTTGGTAGAGATAGTATACTAACGTGAGTTCGATATAAGCAATCAAAAGAGCATCAATTGGTTATCCGAATAA
>CAMYYB010000041.1 GCA_947303335.1 uncultured Bacteroidales bacterium
CCCGTATAGCGCGGCAGCCAGTTTTCAACTATTTCTTGTTTGGTTTTCATTTGCTTTCGAATATTTGCGCAAAGGTAAACATTTTTCTTTTCTGCAAGAAAAATGTATTTACAAGACTATGAATAGTATGGAAATTACGTATTTTTGCGACCTATTATACACAAATGTCTGAATCTGACAACACACAGAATAAGATTCGAAATCACACCACAATGATGAAAACAGGCATCATTGCTTCCGTCTTGTTGTTGGCCATCATCATGCTGTTATGGTTTGATGAAATAATTGGCCTTCTGATAGCAATCCTTTTCTTTTGGATTACCATACCTGCTTTGATAGTTTTTCTCATTGCCTTTTTCAAATCATTGAGATGGGAGACTGTATGGCACAAGGTTATGTTCGGTTGTGGTTTGAGCGTTTTCCTAATTTTTGCCGCTTATATGCTGTTTCGTGCGCCAGAACAAAACTGCGACCCGGACATCATGGAAAAGCATTATGAAAAACACAAAACTGAAATGGAGGAATTGTGCGAATACATGCAATCTGCCCTTGCTGACAGCACATCAGTAATACTCGAGTTTAAAGGGAATCGTTTAGAGTTGTTTCATGTTGCTGCTGCAGACACAAACCATTATTCCAGATTTTGGGATGAAGATGCTCGCGCCAAACGCGACTCTTTGATGTCGGTGGTTGGGCTAACTGACGAGGAATACGATGGCATCCGAAGCCGTCTAAAATCCATAAAATGTATCGGCATAAAAGCATCGCGTGCCTATCCTGAATCCACTACAATTTGGTTTCGCCGAGTTGGCTTTGGAATGTATAGTTACATCCTAAAAACCCGTCCCTTTACCGATGATGAGAAAGAGAAGATTATTGAGAACTATTCATTCTGTCCATACAATGACCATGTGCTGTTTGAATATGGAAGTGGGGCAATTGGTTCAGACAACTTTCCTCAAAAAGAGAAATACCTAAAGAAGCATAAACCTTGGTAGATAAAACTTAACTGGAATTATCGCCACAACAAATTAGACGTGTCCGGCATGGACACTGGAGCTGGAAATGAGGAGAAAAATAGGCTATAATAAATGCGATCTATTGAAAAAAACTCTATTTTTGCAGAGTAAAACTATTTCTTATGCAAACTACAGCGAACACAATAACAAAAACAAACACAACCACTTATCGCTCTAAGAAAAAGGTCTATCCTGAAACATTGCAAGGCTGCTTCTCTTTCGAAGAGTTCCAAGACTTGCTAAATGAGAAAATAAGAGAGCATTATGAAAAGGTATGAAATCCAGATTCGTAATGCAGTAAAGGAAGACATTGAACAAATCAAGGATTTCATTGTCGAAAAAACAAGCCGCGAGAATGCCGAGCATTACGCGGCTGAACTTTATGCAGAAATGCTCTCGCTAACATTTCTTGCCGACAGCATCAAGGTTACAGAATGGAAAACAGCCAAAAAATTCAGTAAAAGCAAAAGAGAAAAAGTACTTGTAACCCATAACAAAAAATGGAGCATCTTTTTTCACACCTATAGAAACAAGGTCATCATTGATAAAATATTGGCTTCAAAACTCGTCAAGGAATAAGCAACAATGATCCACTACCCCACAAAAATACTGATGGCCTTTGGCTGTACTTTTGAGCCGGAGGGCGACGAGTTCTTTGAATGGCTGATGCGTAACGGCTATCCTGAGTTGGGTGCCTTGAGCCAAACCATACAAGGCGACACCAAAGCCAAAGACTGGCTGATGGAACACGGATTCCCTCATTTGGCCGCTATCGACAGTGTAATCGACAAAGAGCCAAAAGCGGAAGAATGGCTGATAAAAAACCATTTCGAAGTGAACTTGGCTTTTGCCAAAGCCATCAATCGTGACGACGATGCCATCGAATGGCTTGCAAAAAAAGAGTTACAAGTTTTCATCATCTTGGCCGATAAGATTCGTAAATATTTGGACGACAAATATTTAAATTTCCACAAAATTCATTTTTAATTCTTTCGAAAAAAGTTTGCCTTTCATATAAAAAAAAGTCCTAACTTTGCAGCCAATCGTACAAGCATTACAAAATTAGAAAAACCATACAAAAATGAAAAAAGGAGTAAACATCATCATCAACGTTGTATTGTGCGCAATCATCGTGATTCTGGCTTTGCAAGTCATCAAGAGCATCCAAGCTCCCATTAAGTTCAACAAAGAGCAGAAAATGCGTGAAGCAAAAGTCGTGGAACGTCTCATCGACATCCGTAACGCCGAAGTTCTTTACAAGAATGCCAACAACAAGTACACCAACAGCTTCGACACGCTGATTCAGTTCTGCCAAGTTGCCGAAATCCCGATTGTGAACATTATCCCCGACCCAACTGACACCACTTACACCCGCACCATCAACGACACCATCGGCTATGTGAAGGTTATGGACTCTATCAGAGGCAAGAGAGAAAATTTCAATATCAACGAGTTGAGTTTGGTTCCTTATAGCAGCCCACAACAAAAGTACGAACTTGAAGCCGGCACCATTACCCGTAACGGTATCGAAATTCCTGTCTTTGAAGCTCGCACTCCTTATGAAGTTTACCTCGCCACTCCTGGTCCAGACTTTACCGAGAAAGAATGGAATCAGCGCCGCGACAATTCCAAAGCCGAGAAAGAAAGTATCAACCGCTATGCAGGTTTGAAAGTCGGTTCAATGGAAGAAGCTTCAACCGACGGCAACTGGGAGAAACTCTAATCATCGCATACATGGCGTCATCCTTGAATTACAGACTAACCATCCAACTTGCTTTGGATGGTTTTTCTTATGCCCTTTTCGACATCGTTTACAACAGGCTCATTGCTTGGGACAGCTATCACCATAACCCATTCACCAACTACGATGACCTGTTTCGCGCCATAGAGAAAGCCATTAACGCCAAAGAGCTTAACGAAAACAATCCGTCCGTCACGCTAATCATTGACGGACGCACAAACGTTCTTGTCCCAGAAGCCGTATACCGCCCAGACGACAACAACAAACTCCTTGAGTTCAATTTCAACACAGCCAATGACCTTGTTGCCATAGTCGACCCCATTACCAAGTACAAAATCGTCAACGTGTTCGGCCTTCCCCAAGCCCTGCAAGCCAAAATAGTGTCAACATGGCCTGAAGCCAAAACCACCCACTCCAGTTCCCTGTTCCTTGAAAACTTGCCAGAAAGCGAGGATGCCGTTGTATATGTCAATGTAAAGAGTCACAACTATGACTTAGCTATCATGAAAGACAGACTACTGTTTTTCAACAATTTCCAATTCAACGACAAAAACGACTTCACATATTTCCTTCTAAATGCGCTGGATCAAAACAAACTATCGGGCAGTAGCACAACCGTTTGTTTCTCAGGACAAATTCTGCCTTCATCCGAAATAATAGGCCTATGTAGGCACTATGTGAAAGACATCCAATTTGTGGAGAAGCCCAAGACACTACTGGTAAACAGCGCATTTGTGGAAATTCCTTACCAATATTACCATATTCACTATCAAGCAATCAAATGAGGATTATCAGAGGCAGATACCAAAGGCGACAGATTATCGCCCCTACCAACTTACCCGTTCGTCCCACCACCGATATGGCCAAGGAGAGCCTGTTTAACATCATCGACAACTACTTTGACCTTGAAGAGACCGAAGCCTTAGATCTTTTTGCAGGAACTGGCAACATTTCTTACGAACTGGTCTCAAGAGGTTGCCCAAAAGTCGTTGCTGTTGACCAGGACTTTGGATGTGTCCGCTTCATCAGAGAGACGGCCAACAAACTCAACATGAAAGAACTTTTGGTAATACGTGCCGATGCGTTCCGTTTCATTGAAAAGAACAAAGCCCAATACGACCTCATCTTTGCCGACCCTCCCTACGACTGTAAACAATACGAAGACATCGTGCAACTTGTCTTCGACAACAACTTGTTGCGCGAAGGAGGAATGTTCATCTTGGAGCATGACAAATACCAGCATTTCGATGAACATCCCCACTTTATGGAGCAACGTCACTACGGTAAAGTGAATTTCAGCTTCTTTGCACAGACCATCGAGGAATAAAGAAAAAAGCATCACAGCCCATCAAATCGACTGTGATGCTTTTGTATTAGAGAAGCAAAATCGCTGTTATTCTCCCAACAGCACCTTCGGCCCCATATTATAATAGATATCTACAGGAATACCCGAGGCATTGACGCGGTCAAGGTCGGCTTGCAGTTCAGGACGGATAACGCAGTTTTCACCCAACCATGCCTTGGTAGCCTCATAGTCGCCATTACCTTGGTGCTGGAGGATATCACCTGCCAACTTCTCAACAGCCACTTTCATCTTTTCAAAGTCGATAGCATAACGGCTCTCTTCATTGCGGACAAAAGCACCTTCATTTTGGAAGTAGTTGAAGGTAAGCATATTGGCCTTACCGTGAGCACTTGCAGCACCAAAGCGCACCGAGCGGAAGATACCTGCCATGAAAGTAGTGTAGTTGTCCTCCATTGTGGTGGTAGTGTATTCACCCATTTCCGAAAGCTTGGTGACAAGGTAAAGACCCAGAACGTCAGCCTTAGCTTCTTCAATGGCATTATACTGGTTACCCAAAGCGCTGTGAACGCTACCTTTACCCGTGATGGTGTTCTTGATACCCATTCCGTGGGCCGTCTCATGGAACATCACATTGGAGAAGAAAGCATCAAACTTGATGTGTTCCATCGATTCAGGAGTCATCAACACTTCAGAGATGGGTTGCAGAATCTTGTCAAACTTAGCCTGCATAGCGTTCTTGAGCTGAAGCTTGCGGGTACCGCGTTGCAGTTGTACGCGCTCGTCGTTGGGCAGGTTGATGGCAATGGTCTTACTGTTAGCATTGCAGTCGCCAGCGTAATAGACCACATCGTAGGCAGCCAAATCCACATCGCTTCCGGGCACTTCTTTCTTGTACTCTTCCGGCACAGGCAGCTGCTTTTGCAACTCAGGAACAAACTGGGCATAACGAGCCAGTTGCTTGGTCCATTCCTGGTCTTTTATAAGAATGAAAGCCTCGTGCGAAGCCTTGATGCCATAGCGGGCATCGGTGTAGTTCTCAATGGGGCCGACCACCATATCGATATTGTTGTTGCGGACATCCATCCAGCGCATATCGCTTTCCAGATAATCATCTGTGCGGAGAGCCTTGGCACGGAGGCGCAGGTACTCGGCAAACTCCTCATCACCGGCAAGTTCTGAGGCATCGTCAAGCAACGAGGCAGCCTTCTTAATTTGTTCGGCGAAATAGTCATGATACCACACGCACTTCAAGATGCCATTTTCATCGCGGACAATCATGGTGTATTGGCTGGTCTTGTTGGGGTCATCGAGGGCATTCCATTCCTCCTCAGTCATGTCGACAGGATAGAATTGGGCTCCAGCAGGCTTCTCGCCGATACCTTCCACGAAAGATTTGTTGCCATCAAGGCCGTCCCAAGGACCGTAGGTGATGGAAGCCATCTTGCGCAGGTCTTCGTTGTCACCAATCTTGGCCATGAGTTCTTCTTTGTCGCCATAGTTTTCCATCCAGAAGAGCTGATCCATGATGTCGGCAGCTTCGAAGAGCAGTGGAAGCATCTCTTTTTCATTCTGGCTGAGGTGACTGATGTCGGTGGTCAGGGTGTACTGTGCGTACTTGTCCGACAGTCTGGTTTCTTGTTGAACAGGCTCAGCGGGCTGTTCAGGTTTCTTGTTGTCACAAGCCGTAGCTGCAATGGCCACGATTGCCACTAAAGATAAAAGTTTAATTTTCATTTGATTAGTATTTAATGATTAGTTCATTCACATTCAGCACCCAATAGCCCTCGAAATCACCAGACGGAGAATCTCAGAAGTGCCTTCACCGATTTGCAGGATACGCTGGTCGCGATAGAAGCGTTCCATATCGAATTCCTTCAGCAGTCCGTGTCCGCCCATCACTTGAACAGCATTGTCGCAGACCTCAGCCGCCACTTCAGAGCAATACAGCTTTGCCATCGCCGCTTCTTTACCGAAGGGGCGATGTTGATCCTTGAGCCAGCAAGCGTGATAGAGCAGGTTTCTTGCCGCCTCAATCTTCACCGCCATATCGGCAAGCTTGAAAGCAACCGCCTGGAACTTGCAGACGGGCTTGCCAAACTGCACACGCTTCTTCGAATAGGCCAAAGCCATTTCGTAAGCACCTTGTGCGCAACCCAGCCCCATAGCAGCAATAGACAAACGGCCCGAATCAAGAGAGGCCAGCATCATGTGGGAGCCTTCACCAGGCTCACCGAGGATGCAATCGTCACCAAGACGCACATCGTTGAAGACGAGCTTGCCCGTGTTGGAAGCACGCCACATCATCTTGTCGTCCATCGGGGTCTGAGTGAAGCCTTCCTTCTTGTTTTCCACTAAGAGGGCTGTGAAAACGGGTTTCCCGTCTTTCTCGTCTGATATGGCTTGCACCGTAGTACCCAAAGTAATCGGGGTCGCACTATTGGTAATAAAAATCTTCGAACCATTAAGGTGCCACAATGTACCATCGTACTGAGCTGTAGTCTTAGTGCCGCGCGAGTCGCTGCCCGCGTCTTCTTCAGTCAGGCCGAACCCCCAAATGCGATCCTTGCAGAGACGTGGCAGGTATCTTTGTTTCTGCTGTTCGGTACCGTACTGCAGAATGGGGCCAATACCCAAAGAGTTGCCAGCAGCAATAGTAGCGGCAGTTGAACCGTCCACACGTGCCAACTCTTCTACAGCTATAATATAGCTCAAGTTGTCAAGACCTTGTCCCCCATATTCCTTGGGGACAACCATGCCCAGCAAACCGTTTTTCCCCATCTTGAGGGTCAATTCGACATCGAAATGCTGCTGTTCATCGTTTTCACGAGCTACAGGTTTTACTACCTGTTCAGCGAAGTCCCGCACACGCTGGCGGAGAGCTTCCTGTTCTTTGGTGAGGTCAAAATTCATATTGTATGTGTTTTTTTATTCCAACTCTATAAGTTGCATTTTATTATCTACCATTTGATTTTCTGCGACCAAAATTCGCTTCACCTTAGCCTTGCCTGAGGCAACAATATTGTTTTCCATCTTCATAGCCTCCACCACTATCATTATCGTTCCTTCTTTCACCTCGTCTCCTTCTGCGACATAGATTTTTACCACCTTTCCAGGCATAGGCGACACCAACCTCGACTTATCGTTAACTGTCTCCTTAGTGGCATAGTCTGTAGTGTCGTTCAATTGGTCAGTACGATAGCAGGTGAAGTTAAGACCATGGAAGTTGACGATGGTCTTCTGTTCGTCATTGACAGAGCAATAGACCGTCTCAGAACGACCGTTTAGCAATATCTTTAACTGGTTATGCTCATAGTGGATAAACTCAACCGTGAAGGGATTCTCCCCTATTTGCCCCATAGCTTTACCCGCCGAAGTATCCGAAATGCGGACAGGAATCCGCTGCCCTTCCACATCGATGGTCAACTGCATGTGGTAACGCCAATACCCTATCGTCTCCCAAACATTCTCAGTTTGGTTTTCAAAGCGTCTCTTGCAAAAATCATAAACCAAGAACGACGCGACTACATCATTGATACACAGTTGGCTTCTACTCTCATGCATGGCTTTCATCAATTCTTCCTGATGATGGGCACAAAAGCCTGTATCAACCTTGTTTTCTGCAAAATCTCTATTCTTGATGACTTCCCAAAGATAGGCTTTATTGGTTATCAAACCTTGTATTATAAACTGCTTCAACGCATTCCGGGCTGTTTCTATTGCGGACTGACGGTCTTTGGCGTGACAGGTCAGTTTGGCAATCATCGGGTCGTATGCCTCCGAAATCGTACAGGCCCCATCAATGCTACTGTCAACGCGAACGCCTCTTAGTTGGGGTTCATGGTAAGCCGTCACTTTGCCAGGTGTAGGCAGGAACCCGTTCTCAGGGTTCTCAGCATAGAGACGAAGTTCTATAGCATGGCCTTGGGGCTGTATCATATCTTGTGTCCAGCCCATCTCCTTACCTCTCGCAATACGAATCTGTTCCTCGACAATGTCAATACCCGTACGCATCTCGGTGACAGGATGCTCCACCTGAATGCGCGTGTTCATTTCAAGAAAATAAAAGTTCATGTCCTTGTCGACAAGAAACTCCACTGTGCCGGCATTTCGGTATTTTATCTTCTGGCACAACTTCACAGCCGTATCACATAAAGCTTGACGTTTTTCCTCTGTCAGAGTAGGTGATGGTGACTCTTCTATTATTTTCTGATAACGACGTTGTATGGTACACTCACGTTCATGCAGATGTATCACGTTACCCACGCCATCAGCCAATACCTGTACCTCAATATGCCTTGGATGTTCAATATACTGCTCAACGAATACCGTACCATCGCCAAAGTATTTCTTGGCCTCACGCGAAGCACTTTCCATCTCCCATTGCAGGTCTTCTTTCTTCCATACGATGTGCATACCTTTTCCACCACCACCCGCAGCAGCTTTAATCAACACAGGATATGGCAATGTGTCGGCCATGGATAAAATCTCGTCCTGCTCACCCATCATGCCAAAGGTAACAGGGATACCATTTTCGATAGCCACCTTGCGGGACGCTATCTTATTGCCCATCAGACGCATCGACTGGGCATCAGGGCCTATGAAAATCAAGTTATTGGCATCACAGGCTTCCACCAATTCAGGACTCTCTGAGAGAAAGCCATAACCTGGATGTATGGCATCAGCACCGGCTACCAAAGCCGCATCGATGATTTTCTGTATGTTGAGGTAGGTATCTTTCAACGCACCCCCTCCTAAGGGATAAGCCTCATCCGCCAATCGACGATGAAGGGCATTAGCATCATTGTCGGCAAAGACAGCTACGCTGGCAATATGGAGTTTGCGCAACGTCTTGATAACGCGCACGGCAATCTCCCCTCTATTGGCAATCAATACTTTATGGATTCTTTTGCTATTCATGGAAAGAAAAATAACAGGGCAAAGATACAAAAAGAAAGGCAACCTTTTCAGATTGCCTTTCCAAAAAACGTTTTTATACGTGGATTAGTATGCCACGAACTTGGCATAGCTGCTGCTATTGCCTTGGTTGACGCGAATGATGTAGGAACCAGCGCTGAGGTCACTCATGTTGACGCTGACCGTATGCTCGCCCTCATTGTAACGACCAAGAACCTCGTTCTTCACCATACGACCCATCAGGTCATAGACTTGATAACTGACCATGGCATTGCCGTTGACATTAAAGCTCACCGTAGCTTGACCCTGAACAGGGTTCGGATAGATTGAAACCGAAGTCTCGACCTCGACGGTCTCTTCTTCAACACCTTCACCAGTCACCTTGTAATTCTCGCAACGGAACACGCCGCGTCCGTAAGTTGCAGCATAAATGATGCCCGTATTGTGAACACCAGAATAGGCCTTAAAAGTAGTATCATTGTCAGTAACGACCATTTCATATTGATCGTCCCATTGCAGGAGCTGTTGCTTGAGGTCCATGACCGGCACATCGCCAAGCAGGTGGCTGTCTGACACCCAATTAGGCTCAGAGATGTTAGTGGCAGTATAAATACCATGCTCGGTGCCCAGAATCACATGACCCGTAGCCATCTCAATCACTGACGAGTAGACCGGCATCTTAGGCAGGTTGGCCTGCTTGCTGACAACAGTGGGCTCATCGGCGAGGGCATTCGAGGAATACAGGACATAACTGTCGTTGCCATAGTTGCCAAGAGTGACAACAATCTTGTTGGCGTTACGCGGGTCAACGGCGACGGAAGTCACGCATTGGCCGTCGGTGGGCAGGACAATCTCAGTGGTGGTCACTTGGAAGGCACCCGTAGTGTCGCTCATAGAGCCAGAGGCTTCGTCAACGACAGAGTTCAAGTTCGACACACGGTAGAGCTTGCCTTCCTTTGTACCGACGAAGAGATGGTCGCCATCAGCGGAGATACCCATGCAAAGAGGCTCGCCAGCAACACCATCGTTGGCTTTCTTGGAGAGCAGATACCACTCCGTCTCAACAGCAAAGTCGAGAGCTTGACGTGTCATATAAAGAACATCAGTATAGGCGACATAGAATCTGGCGCTAACAGGGTCTTGGACTTCGATGGAGTCGCCTGCATGCAAGGTGTGGCTCAAAGTATAATCGAAAGGATAGCTGTTGTTGCTCATGCATTGGATAGTAGTACCGCCAGCCAAATCACTTCCAGTGGAATTCTTAAACCAAACCGTTGCCAGATTCAATTCATCATCAAAATTTTCGTACAGAAGAATGGGCAAACGGAAGGAAGAGGTAGAAAGGGTATGATCGGCTGCATCACCCGTCAAGGACGACACGAAATTGGTGGACACCCAGTCCTCACCAGCCGTCTCAGAACGCTCAAGGTTACCATTCTTATAGGTAATGAAGATGGTCTTGGGGTTGATATTGGAGATAGCGCAAGGACCAGCATGATAATCGTCGGCAAATACACCTTCGTTAGCTGCCGTGTTAATCCAACTGCCGTGACTGATGCTGTTGAGGTTTTCATCGCCTTCAATCAGCACTACGCCATGATCCATACCAGCAGCCAAGACACGAGTATCCTTGCCGCTATGAGCCACGTTGAACATACGAGTGGTCACATAGTTGCGGTTGCAATATTCGAAGTTAAAGTTACCGCCAGAACCTGTAGCTTTGTAAATACCGCCGTCGGAGCCAATGTAGCATTCATTGGAGTTCTTGGGGTTGAACACCATGGTATGGAGACCAACATGCAGATATGAGGGACTATAGTACACGTCTTGACCTGTAATCATCTCGCAGAGATAGTAGCCATTTGTGGTAGCAGGCTTCTCAATCTTCCAAAGATTATAACCGAGGATGTAGAGACAACCTTCATTGTTGGGGTCAACAACAATACCGTGGTTGTAAAGGCCAAAGTCACCATAGACATTGTTGCTACCAATGTTAGCTGTAACAGCAGGCAGAGCGACAGCCCAAGTAGCACCTTTGTCATAAGAGACATAGATACCGGCGTGGACACCGCTGGCGTTGACGCAGGAGGCGTACATGACATTATCATTGGTCGGAGCCACAGCGATGTCGAGCAGACCGGCGGCCTTCGGAAGTAGGGTGTCACCTTGCAGGTTATTGCCCGTACCCGAGTGACACACCATATTGGCAGAGGTACCAATATAAAGCATACCGTCAACAGAGGCCATAACAGTGCCATCGGTAAGTGATTTAACTTCAATCGCGTTGCCTTCAACAACCATCGTCCAGGTAGCGCCCTTGTCGGCAGAGCATTTCAGACCCTCACCAGTGGCAGCATAGAGTTTGCCATCCGCAATAGCGAGATCGTTGACAAACGACCAGGCACCCACCTCGCTGAGTGAAGGAACCGTTGAAGTAATTTGAGTGAACGCATCGTCTTTGAGTGTCCAAATACCAGTACCCACAAAGCTGTTCTCGTAGGACTGTTGGTCAAGACCGTTGTACGTTACAGCGGCATCGCTGTCACCAGTACCAATGTAAATAGTACCATCGACATCTTGAACCATGCAGCTGACCATCAGGTCCTGATTTCCCACTTGGTGCCAAGTGACACCGAAGTTGTAGGACTTGTAAACGCCACCGCCCTTCGCGCCAATATAGACCACGTTGGACCGGTTGTCATAAACGACTGCCGTAGTCTGACCGCCCATGTTGTCAGGGCCCATGTTAATCCAGTACAGGTTGTTGGCAGCGTTGCCTTTGGCTTGACTTTGAGCAGCTTGCAGCATCATAGCAGGGTCAATAAGACCTGTGTGCTGGTTGGCACGCAGACTGCCCATAAAGCTTTCAGCTGTTGCATTTCCTTGTGTGCGCGGCACATAATGGCCGCCGTTGTCAGCGATGGCGATTTGGCTGAATACCAAGACTGCCATCATGAAAGGTAAAAATCTCTTTTTCATATCATGAAATTTAATTAACTATCTGTTTGATAACTATTTCCGTTTCGATTGACATTCTATTTCACCAAAGATATGGTTTGCAAATATAGGACTTTATCCGAAAGGAATCACAAAAAGAGGAAAAAAAATTCATTTTATTTCAAAAAAAGTGGCATTTTAGCCCGTTCAAGCGTCAAAAAGGACGGATGAAATCGTCTTGTAGCCATCCGATGCTTCCGTTAGCAATTTTAATCTTACTCCATCCATCGGCTCCATCAAGCAAGCTGACCTTGGTGCCTTCATGTAACACAAAAAGGTCAACGCTGGCGGTATTGGGCGAACTTTTCACCGTCACAGTAGGTGTCATCACAATGGCCTGGTCTTGGATCAACGAAGCTCGTTTAAGCTGAGCGGCAAAGAGTACTGAAAGTGTGAAAACAAGCACCACAACAATCCCCCCGAAGAAACCCAGTTTACGCAGACCAGTATGATGGGCACGAAGGAAAAGTCCGGCTGCAAGTAGCACCAAAGCGAAAGCCACAAGCGAAACATAAGCCCACTGGTCGCCCGACAGCCAATGCTTCATGCCGTTCCAACCTCTTACGATAAAGGACTGTGGCACAGGTTCTATCTTGTCAACAATAGCCAAATTAGCGATTTCGAGGTTAGTGCGTGCGTCATCATCGGACGGGTCAATCTTCAAGGCTTTCTCATAACAATATATGGCCATAGGATACTCACGCATCTTATAGTAGGCATTGCCCATATTGTAATACAGCGGAGCCGATTCCACATCGGTGTCAAGAATCCGCTCATATAGCCTCATGGCTGAGTCGTAATTGCCATCATTGTAGGCGGCGTTGGCCTGCTCAAACCATTGTTCGTTCAAGGTCTCTGTCTGCGCCTTCATCGTCAAAGCGGCAAAGGTTATTATTATTAATAAGGTGTAGCGTTTCATCTTTCCCTCCTTTCTTTACAAGATTTTTTCTGCTTTTGTAATCACTTCAATACCACGACGATATAGGTCTTCCATCTTCTCATCGGCACTACCCGGAGCGAAACGGGCAAACTCGCAACTGTTGAGCGTGTCAACAAACTGTTGGGTAAGGTCTTCAGGGACATTCTTGCCTCGCATGGTTTCACTCACGGTGTCTATTGATAGCTTGGAACGTTCGATACTGAGTTTGTCAGCAATATAACCCCACAAGGCTTGCGACAGCTCCACATAGAACTTGTCCTGATCTTTGACCTTTAGATATTGATTGGCCTGTTTGAGTCGGCCACGTGCCACCTTGTCGGCCTTGCGGTTACGATTAGCCGCGTTGTCTTGTCTGAGCAACTCACGTTTCTTCAGCACCATTAGCAGGATAAAGAACACCAGCAACAAGGCCACCAATACGATGAAATAAAGCGGCGTGGCGAAAAACGAGGAATGCTTCGGTTTCAAGTGGGGATTGCCTGTCGCAATGTGACGGATGTCGCTTCCTAAATACTTGATGCCCTCCTGATTGGATGCAAAAATGCCACCCTCTTCGCTTTCGGAGCCCGTGCCTTTCTCCACTTGGATGGCATAGGTGTCGGAATAGAGCGCGGTGTAAGTACCGTTACTCGGGTTGAAATAGGAAAACTCAACCGGAGACAAGTCGAAACTGCCTGCTCGACGCGGGATGACAAGGTACTCAGCCTTCTTGGTGCCCGATAAACCGTTGACCGTATGATTGTACGAGGTGGTGACCTTCGGGTCGTATACCTCGAAGTCAGGCGGGAACGTTGGCTCGGGCATCTGCAGCAACTCAATATTGCCGTTGCCGCTAACGGTAAGCGTCAACGTGAAAGCCTCGTTGGTCTTGAGGTGCGTCTTGTCGATGTCGGACTTAAAGTTATAGTTTCCCACAGCACCGGCAAAAGAAGCAGGCTTGCCGTTCTCGGGCAGGTTTTTCACCTCAATGTTCAGACTGTTACACGACAGTTCCTTGCGAACATTGGTAACATTCCTGTTGAAGAAGGGGTCATTGAAGAAGATATCAAAGGGGTCGTTACTTTGTCGACTGCTGCCCTGAGTGCGAATCTGAGCCACACACTCTATCGTCATCGGGTCGAGGGTGAGATTGCCGCTTCGCTGCGGCACGATGATGATTCGCTGGATGTCGGCGGTGGTGTATTCCACCCCGTTGATGTACTCGCTGCTTTGGCGCAACGAGCCTCCGTTGTTGTCGGTAATGTCTTTTGTCCAGAAGCCAGCGTAGGCAGGCACATGTTCCACCGACAATGAGCTGACCGGAACCTTGGTGTACAGTTTGTAGGTCAACACGATCTGTTCGCCAACATAAGCTGTTTTCTTCGACGGGAGGACTTTAAGGAACAAGTCCTTGCCGTTCACCTGAGGGTCGGAGTTACTTTGGCTCTGTCCTTGGTTACCATTTCCTTTGCTCGAGGTAGTCGCATGGCTGCCATCGTCGGGGACAACCGTGATGCTGAACGACTGGCTGGCAATCTTATTGCCTTTGACGGTCAGCGAGGCGGGACCGATGTAGAAAGTACCTTCACGCGAGGCTTGCAAAGCGAAGGTATAGGTGTTTTTGGTCGTACGCGAAATTGAGCCATTGATAATCTGTACACTCGAACTCGACGAGGTGAAGGGGCCGCCCAACACATCGAAACCTTCAAACGTAGGTGCGGTAAAGTGCTTGCCTTCGGCATTGGCTTCAAACACGACTTGAAAACGCTCGCCCACCATCACCTGCTTCTTGGCTGAAACAGTCAACTTAGGGTCGTCCTGCGCCCATAGCACCATAGGCGCCACACATACGAAAAATACGAATAACTTGAATATCTTCTTCATATTACCAATCCTTATCACTCTTCTTCTTGGGTTGTTGTCTGACTTTCTGTTCATTGACCTTTTCCATGGTCTTCTTTTCCTGGTTCTCAAGGGCATCCAGCATACGCTGGGCATCTTCCTTCGACATCTCCTGAGCCTGTTGTTGCTGCTGTTGCTGCTGGTCTTGGTTCTGTTGCTGGTCTTGCTGTTGCTGTTGGTCTTGCTGGTCTTGTTGGTCCTGCTGTTGTTCTTGTTGTTGTTGCTGCTGCTGGTCTTCTCCCTCGTTCTTCTCAAATACCGCCGAGACCTCCACATCGAAATCGGGCATAGTGAAGAAATTACCCAAAGGCTGCACTTTCACGGATGTGTCGCCAACTTGGTGGATGACATACTCCTTGAACTGATAGCCCGGTTCAGGAGCATTGCGTAACGCAACGGTCTCCCTGCGGGTAGCTTCTGCCTGGTCAATCAGTACGTGGCCGCCCTTCAGGGTGGTGTCAGCAGACACCTTATAATAACCGGTAGCCTCCACGAAGTTAGCCTTCACCGTCACATCGGAGTCAAGCATCTGGAAAACGTTGGCATCCGACACAGGTGCCGACTCTGAGCCGTCGTTACTGACCACGTGCAAGTCGCCCAGCTGGAAGCCTCGATCGGGTTTCACAATGATTGCGACATTCTGCCCCGGTTTGACCAAACTGTCGGTTACCAAAATGACTCCATTGGAGACCGTATCAATGCTGACCTTCAATGCGGTGCGGAAAGTGGCCGTCACCGTCACATCGAAATCAGGCATCTGGAACACGGTGTCATTGACTTGTACCGTATCGTTGCGGCTCCCTGTCTTATACACCGTGAACTTATCCACCATATAGCCCTCGTCACCAAAGCCTTTCAGCACGACCTGCTGACCTTCGATGGCTTTCTGCTTGTCAGCCTGCACGCTACCGTGGGCAATGTTCTTCTCTATCTCAATCTTATGCGACAACTTGAACTCAGCCGCCACAATGACGTCAAACTTAGGCATCTCAAAACTGTTGCCGTTCACCTGCACTTGCACTTCCTGGTTATCGGCCTTCACCACGATATACTGCGACAAAGCATAATCGGGGTCTGACTGCGACTGCAGGGTCACACGCTGTCCATTGAAAGCCTCCTTCTCGCTGGCCTCCACTTTGCCATGTTCTATCATCGGATAGACCAGCACCTTGCTCTTCACCAAATGGGCACGACAATATTCAAGATTGTAAAGGGCGTTCTCATTCTCAGGATTCAGTTTCAGCGACACCTTATAGATATTAAACGCATCGTAGTACTTGTCCTGAGCCAAGAGGCAGTTGCCCATATTGAACACCGCATTCGACTTCAGCTTGGCATCGGGCGACATCTCGACCACTTTCTGGAAAGCCTCGTAAGCCGCATCATAGTTCTCCTGGGCGAAAAACGCGTCACCAAGGTTGAACTGTGCGTTGGCGTTGTTGGCGCGAATCTCCAATGCTTTCTTATAGCTGACCTCAGCTTCGGTATAGTTGCCTCGCTTATAGTAGCGGTTGCCCTTGCGTATGGCCTTCTCGTCGCTCTGGGCCGAAGCTGTCAGCGTCCAAGCCGAAAGGGCAATGATTATCAAATATTTAACCAGCCTGTTCATCTTTCTTCGCAAAAATATTAAACTTACCTTCCCATCCTTTTTTGCCCGATGAGACGAGTAACTCGACCATCAGCAGGATGATGGCGGCACCGACAAACCATTGGAACTGATCCTCATAGTCGGTGAAAACCATAGCTTCTATCTCGGTCTTGTCGAGCTTCTCGATGTCTTTGTAGATTTTCTCCAAACCCACGTTGGAGTTGCTGGCACGCACATAGATGCCGTTGCCGGCAGCGGCAATTTGTTGCAGCATGGGCTCGTTGAGTTTGGTGATGATGGTATTCCCTTGGCTGTCCTTACGGTAGCCCGTCTGATGCCCATACTGGTTGTACTGCGGGATGGGCGCTCCGTCAGGTAGGCCCATACCAATGGTGTAGATGCGTATGCCCATCTTGGCGGCATCCTGAGCCGCCTTCACAGCAGCATCGTTCTCGTGGTCCTCACCGTCAGAGATGATGATGATAGCCTTGCTGTGTTCCTCATCGCTGAACGACTTCACGGCCAGGTTGATGGCCTCAGCAATAGCGGTACCCTGAGAGGCCACCAGACTCGTGTTAATCGTGGAGAGGAACATCCTCGCCGCCGAATAGTCGGTAGTGATGGGCAGTTGCACAAATGCCTTGTCAGCGAAGACAATGACACCGATGCGGTCACCTTTCATTTCGTTGATAAGCTTGTTGATGGCTTGCTTTGAGCGTTCAAGACGGCTGGGAACGATGTCCTCAGCATTCATCGAGTTGGAGACATCGACGGCAATATAGAGGTCGATGCCCTCACGCTTCACCTCTTCCATCTTACTGCCGCTCTGCAGGTTGGCCAAAGCCATGATGAGACAGGCGACCGTCAGCAGGAAGACGACAAACTTGAAGTTGGCGCGGCGGGCAGAATAAGCCGGCACCAACTGCTCGCGCATCGCAAGGTCGGCAAAACGCTCGAAGCGTTTCCGTTGCCGGATGCGGAACAGGATATAAATGATAACCAATACCGGGATGACCAGCATCCAATAGAGGTATTCGGGGTGTTCAAATCGCAATACGTTTTCCATACCTTAATCTGTTAAAGTCCTGAAAATAGTTCTGCGCAAAAGGAACTCAAGCAGCAGCAAGGCCAAAGCCCAAGCCACCAAGGGATAGAACTCCTCGTGAAGACGGCGAAATTCCGTCACTTCAATCTTGGAGCGTTCCAACTTGTCGATTTCCTGATAAATCTCGTCCAGCTTCTGGTTGGAGGTCGCACGGAAGTACTTGCCACCCGTCGAGTTGGCGATAGCAGTCAGAAGTTTCTCGTCGATTTCCACTTTCATCTGCTGCAGCTGTGTGCCGAACGGTGTCTGCACGGGATAAGGTGCTGTGCCATAAGTGCCCACGCCGATGGTATAAATACGAACGCCATACAGCTTGGCAATCTCGGCAGCGGTATAAGGGTCGACAGATCCGGCATTGTTCATACCGTCAGTAAGCAAAATCACCACTTTGGAAATCGCTTCGCTGTCCTTGAGCCGGCTGACCGCAGTAGCCAGTCCGTCGCCGATGGCGGTGCCGTCGTCGATGAGGCCGTTCTTCATCTCGGCCAGCATATTGAGCATCACGCCATGATCGGTGGTCAGCGGCACCTGAGTGAAAGTCTCACCCGAGAAAATCACCAGACCCATGCGGTCGCCGGGGCGGTCTTTCACAAAGTCGGAAGCCACTTGTTTGGCAGCAGTAAGGCGGTCGGGCTTCAGGTCGCGGGCCAGCATGGAGCCCGAGACATCCATCGCCATCACGATGTCAATACCTTCGATATTGGAAGTCGCATTGGTAGACGAGCTTTGCGGACGGGCCAGCGCCACGATGAGCAAAGCCAAGGCCGCCATTTTCAAGGCGAAGAGCAAGTGACGCAAATACGCCTTCCAAGTCTTGGGCAACTGGGCGAAGCCATACATATCGGAGAAGCCCAAGGCGGCTTCCTGACGCTTGTGACGCAAGATGTACCAAACCAACAAGACAGGTACGGTCACCAATAGCCACAGCAGTCTGGGGTTCGCAAATTCAATGTTTTCAAGCATCTTTCACCTCCTCCCTTGTCGCTGACTGTGTCCCGCTGTCAGACGGTTCCGTCTGCGGGGACGCAGATGACGACATAGTCTTCTGATAATGCGCATAACTCTCGTTGACAAATTCAGTCATACTGTTCAAGGCGCTATCGCTTTCAAGGGTCGAAGCCGAATACTTGGCGAACTTCACCAAGTCGGCCACTTCCATCGTGTCTTTCAACTTGTCGTAAGTCTCTTTCGAGAAACGCAACGGCTTGATTTCTTCCAAGATGTCGTCGGTGGTCATCTCGACAGCATTCACGCCAAACTGGCCTTCGATGTATTCGCGGGCGATGTCGGTCAGCGAGGAGAAATATTCCTTGACCTTACCCGACTGCCACATCTTTTCCTCTCTCAGGCGCTTCAGGTCGTCCACGGCCTTGTCATAAGGCGGGACCACTGGACCTCGGATGATGTTGCCATCGGCATCCACCTTGGGTTTGCGGTGCTTCAACAGATAATAGACACCCAATCCCACCAACGCCAAAATCAGCACCAGAAGCACCCAGGGGAACATTTCCTTCATGCCAATAGGTGCAGCAACAGGCTCGATGACAGGTCGGTAGGCCATCGTGGTGTCGACAGCCATCGTGGTGGCATACAAGTCGATGGGGTTGGTGAAGGCCTCGAGACGCACCGGAGCATCGAACGAGCGGGCATATCTCAAACCTACGGCAGGCAACTGTATCTGTCCCGTGTCGAAGGTCATCAGCGTGAGTTGTTGCTGGACAATCACATTGCTATCCGCATCGGCAGTACGCACCACATCGCCGCGTTTGAGAATGTCAATCTGCTCCGACAGGGTATCAACGGTGAAGTCGTTCCATTCGACGAACCAGCCATACGGCACTTTGAGGCTCAAGTCGAGGGTGAAAGGTTTGCCGACTTGCACGTTTGTGCTTGCCACCTTGCCCTCCACCTCCACATTCTGGGCTTTCAGACCTACCATCGCCATCAAGGCGCATAATACTAACAAACCATATCTTTTCATCGTCTCGCCTCCCTTTTCTTAAAGAGTTGCATCAAGGGTCTGACGTAGTCCTCGCCCGTGTATATCAGCGCGTTGTCGATGCCATGCTTGGTGAACTCACGGTTGAGTTCTGCCGACCTGTAGCCAATCATCTGCTGATAGGCATCGTGCCAGGCACGGCTTGAGGTGTCCACCCAGCGTTCCTTGCCCGTCTCAGCATCACGAAACTTCACCAGACCCACCTGGGGGATGTCCATCTCGCGTCGGTCGGTGATGCGCAACGCCACCAAGTCGTGCTTGTTGGC